>NVUB02000215.1 GCA_002401775.2 Ectothiorhodospiraceae bacterium | reverse complement strand
ACCTACAGTCCATTGGTCAGCGAAATTCAGGTCAAGCGTCGCGGTGCTGTGCGTCAAGCCAAGTTGTATTACTTGCGTGATTTGAAGGGCAAGGCAGCACGTATCAAAGAAAAATTGTAAGCCACTTACATTTTTCTATCTGTACTTTTGGTGACATGGTCGCTTTTAGTTAGATGATATAGCTATCTTTTTTAGCTAAAAGCCTCATAAAAAATGCCCGGTTTATCCGGGCATTTTTTTGTCCAGGTTTTTCGTCAGAACAAGGATGTGACATTACCAGTTTCAGTGTTCCGGTGGTGTTAGAATCCCGCTATGAACAAAATGTCTCCTCCCGCGCCAAAAGCCCCCGATGCTATTTTTCGCTTTAACCTGGCGGGGCAGCCACTGACGTTGGCTATTCACACCAACGGAACTCACTTGTGTGAAATAGGCTTTGTCAGCGCACAAAAAATGCTGGCACCGCGTACGGCAATTGCCGAGCAGGTAGTGGTGCAATTGGACGCTTATCTTGATGACCCGCAACGCCCTTTTGACCTGCCATTACAGATGGAGGGCACTGAACATCAGCGCCGATTGTGGACGGCGCTGTGTCATCTTTCCCCTGGTCAGACCCGGACATACGGCCAACTCGCTAAACAGCTTCGCAGCGCTGCCCAGGCCATAGGGCAGGCTTGTCGTCGAAACCCCGTGCCAATTGTCGTGCCTTGCCACCGTATCCTGTCACAAACGGGAATAGGGGGTATGCGGGGGCGATTGAGGGTGAAAAAATGCGCTTTAAGCAGGCATTGTTGGCGCATGAAGGCATCGTGAGTGGTTGAGGCGGTTAACAATAGCATTGACGAGTCTGAAATAGACCTGTTTTTGGATGCGCTATGGGTGGAGCGAGGGTTGAGCCGTAATACCTTGGCGGCTTATCGTCGTGATCTTATGGGTTTTTTGCGCTGGCTGGATACCCATCGTTCCTGTGTCTTGCTGGAAGCCCAACGGCAAGACTTACTGAGCTATCTGGCTGAGCGAGTGAGTGCTGAGGCAAAGCCACGCACCACGGCGCGGCTATTGTCTAGCTTACGCCGTTTTTACCAAAAGGCTGTTCGAGATGGAGAGTTGCAAGAAGACCCCAGTGAGCGCATCGAGGCGCCGCGTTTGGGGCGGTCGTTGCCTAAGACGCTCTCGGAGAAAGATGTAGAACTGTTGATCGATAGTCCTGATACACACACGGCTTTAGGATTGCGTGACCGTGCCATGTTGGAATTGTTGTATGCCACGGGCCTGCGGGTATCGGAATTGGTCGAATTGCGAGTGTTGCAACTCAATCTGCGCCAAGGCGTGGTGCGAACCCTCGGTAAAGGCAGTAAAGAACGTTTAGTACCGCTGGGGGAAATGGCCAGCGAGTGGTTGGAATTATATTTGAGCAGTGCTCGTGGAGAGCTGCTCAAAAACCGGGAATGTGAACAATTGTTTGTGACCCAGCGCGGTGCCGGGATGACACGCCAGGCCTTTTGGTACTTGATCAAAAAACATGCATTGCATGCCGGTATCCGTAAATCACTGTCGCCCCATACTCTGCGACACAGTTTTGCCACACATTTGCTCAATCACGGCGCAGACCTGCGTGTCGTACAGATGTTATTGGGGCACAGTGACTTGTCCACCACACAAATTTATACTCACGTCGCACATGAAAGGTTAAAAAGCCTGCATTCGGAACATCACCCGCGAGGTTAGGGTGATCACCCGTGGGAATTAGCGCAGAAAGAGCGCACTATTGCGAATAAATTACACGGTATTGGATAATTGGCGGGTTCAGTCCGCCCTATAGAATGGGAAATATAATGCCAACATTTGATGTGGTGTCAGAAGTGGAAATGCATGAATTGAGCAATGCTGTGGATCAGGCTAACCGCGAAGTGGGGACTCGATTTGATTTCCGCGGATCGGATGCCAAATTTGAACACAAGGGAAGTGAGCTGACCTTGATTGCCGATGGCGATTTTCAATTAAAGCAAATGATGGATATATTGCGTAACAAAATGGTCAAGCGCAGCGTGGATACAGGGTGTATGGACATTGGCACCCCTGAGTCTAGTAATTTGAAAGTGAAACAAAAAATCACCATACGTGAAGGTCTGGATAAAGAAACGGCCAAAAAAATTGTGAAACTTATTAAAGAATCGAAGCTCAAAGTACAATCGGCCATACAGGATCAGCAAGTACGGGTTACGGCTAAAAAGCGGGATGACCTTCAAGCGGTTATGGCCTTGCTGAAAGAGCAGAAGCTGGATTTTCCCTTGCAGTACACTAATTTCAGGGATTAATTTCAGGGATTAGTTCCTGAGACGAATGGCACGAAGTTAAGTCAAAAACCCCACTCCATCCGTCATTCCGGCGCAGGCCGGAATCTAGAGAAATGGCGATAATGGTGGGTTCTGGATCCCGGCCTGCGCCGGGGTGACGATAGTATTAGGCTCATCTTCGTGCCATTGGTTCCTGATACTAACTTCCGGGACGGGTTTCCGGTGTTTATGTTTTTGCCTGAATCCGCTAAAGGGGTTTTATGTTGTCTTGTGAAAAAAATGGTTGTTTGTGCCGAATAAAAACGGATTACCACTGAGGTGTAAAGAAGTCGTATGAAATATTTTATGAAAAAAACAGTTATTGCTTTGGCTATTATTATGAGCGTGACTTTCGGGCCCGCTGCAGTTTCTGGCGAAGCCGAAGATATCGCAACCATTACCAAGGTACTTGCTCAACTTATGCCTCAAGGCGAACCCGACAGCATAAAACCCACGCCATTTCCGGGGATGTATGAAGCACTCTTCGGTCCGCAAATCATTTATATTTCTGGTGATGGTCGATACATGTTTGAAGGTGACTTGTACGATTTGAAAAATCGTATGAATTTGACCGAAACCAAGCGGCGTGTCGGTCGTGCCAATACGGTACGGGCCATGGATGAAAAAGATATGATCGTGTTCGCTCCAGAAGCGGCAAAAGTGAAACATACCATCACCGCATTTACGGATATCGACTGCGGTTACTGCCGTAAAATGCATAAGCAGATGAAGCAGTATAATGAATTGGGTATTGTCATGCGTTATCTGGCTTACCCACGTTCTGGCGTGAATACACCGTCATATTACAAAGCCGTATCGGTGTGGTGTGCGGATGATAAAAAAGCCGCGATGACCCAATCAAAATCAGGCGTTACCTTGCCGAAGGTAGAATGTGAAAATCCGGTTAAAATGCATATGGACGCCGCCAAAACCGTCGGCGTTACAGGCACCCCAACGCTGGTATTGGAAAATGGCCGCGTGATTCCTGGATATGTGGAACCCAAACGTCTGATTAAAATGTTGGATCAGATCAAACGAGAAGGTTAATTTTCCTAACGTATCCATATTGGTTTACACCAAACCTCTAGTACTCGTCGTAAAGGTAGAGATCGCCAGGGCGCAAAGCGTTTTTCTTTGCGCCCTTTTGCGTTATACGGGTCTCTACGCTTTTGCACCTTTACGAGGGTAAAACCGGAAAGAATACCGCAGGGTGAATTTACCCCTGGAATGTTCTGGTGCTCTTGATCAAAAATATTCCTCAAATTTTTTCCAAAAAAAAACCATAGTTTCTGCTGATTCATTAGTACTCTGATGTGCCGAAGGTCATGCCATCATTTTGCTTTAATCGACATAATATTTACATTGGCGGTTATATCTGGTTTTGGCCTTTTGACTGACGACCCTCAATAGTATTACCGGCTGGAGAGTGGAACCCGCGGCTGGTGTACAACGTTTACCATTAGCAGAAAAAAATTCTATTGCCGTATTTTGTGATTGGGTTGGTGTTTTTTCAGGGGTGCTGGCTTATACCATGGTGATATTCGGTGGCGCGTATTTGCGCCTAATGAAATACCAGAGTTTTCCTTGATGAGGGGGTCATTATGTCTTTTATGGATATCTACTTGATTGTGCCCAGCGCATTTGCCTCGGGCATGATCTGGTTTGTCATGCTGGCAATTTTGCTTTATATCGCACGTGAACCAGCACATCAAACCATTAACGCGCTAGGGCGTTCCGTGCACAATGCCATGCGTCTCTCGGCGAGAGAGGTTTTTAGCTGGGAGCGATGGATGCTACAGCGAAACCGGGACGTGTTACTGGCTCAGGGTAGAGAGGCTTCTGAGCGCATGATTGAGCGTGAGTTTGCGCGCATTGATACGACGGTGTGCCGAAACCTGTCCGAGTACCCTGCGTTGCACCGTCAGCTTAGTGAAGAAGTCACTTTGCTTGATGAAGATTACCAATCCAGCATTGAAGTGCCTCCCGTACCACCGGGCTGGGTTAAAGCGGTAGATGCCGTGGCGAAAATTCCGGCTAAGGGTGATCCCGTGGTGAGTAATATTCTGGAAGATATTCATACATCGCTTGAAAAAGCCAGTGACGATGCAATGGAACAGTGTCGAAAATCCAGCCGTGAACGCCATCAAATCCTTAAGGGCATGGTGCCGCATTGGCGAAGAGTTGCCCAGTGTTTGTCTCAGGTCAACAAAAATGTCGACAGCCTACTGGAACGTTGCAAATCCATTGATCGCCACATGGACGTATATGAAAACATTGTGCAAGGCACCAATCAGGCGGTGAGAACACTATCCTCGTCTTCCCTGACACAGTTTTTTGTTGCTGGTTTTGTGCTTGCCATTGCCGTGGGTGGTGCGGTCATTAACTTTAATTTAATTGCGACACCCATGTCTGAAATGGTGGGTGGGACATCCCGGATTCTGGGTTATCCCGTGTCGAATATAGCCGCAATGGTGATTATTCTCGTTGAAATAGCCATGGGGCTGTTTTTGATGGAAGGGCTGCGTATTACCCGACTGTTTCCTGTCATCGGCGCGCTGGATGACAAACTCCGTCGTGTAATACTCTGGGCTGCTTTTATATTTTTATTTGCGCTGGCAGGGATTGAGGCAGGTCTGGCGTATATGCGCGAAATCTTAATGCAGGATGCCGCCGCGACCCGGGCTTTATTACGTTCTGACGGTGCCACTGAGATTGTCCAAAACTCACACCTCTGGATTACCACCGCCGCGCAAATGGGCATGGGCTTTATACTGCCGTTTGCGCTGACGTTTGTGGCTATTCCGTTAGAGTCATTTGTGCATTCCACACGCACGGTATTGGGCGTGTTGGCCGTTATGCTGCTGAAAGTTTTAATATGGAGTTTACGTTTTACCGGCAACATTGCCCGTTTTTCCAGTCGTACCTTAACCAATATTTATGATTTATTGATATTTGCACCGCTCTGGGTTGAGCGGCTAATTAAGTCTGCCTCGAAAAAACAAAATTTAAATAAAAACGATAATGAAGCGGAAACATCATCTGCCTTCATGCGTGAAGGAGCATGACGATGAACACAAACATTCGGTTAAAGATGGTTGGTTTTCGTTATGGGTTTCGGTTTCTCAATACCGTAGCGATAATCGCCATTACTGGGCTATCGCTACTGGCTTGTTCAAATGATGGTGAAGAAATACCTGATAGTCGTGGCGTGTATTTGCTGATGGATACGTCGGGCACTTACACACAAGAGCTGGAACAGGCGAGGAGGGTGATCAACTTCACCTTGTCCGAGCTTAAACCGGGAGACTCTTTTGCGGTGGCACGTGTCGATACTGGAAGCTTTAGTGAAAAAGACATCGTCACCAAAGCGACA
Source organism: Ectothiorhodospiraceae bacterium (assembly GCA_002401775.2). Classification (GTDB taxonomy): domain Bacteria; phylum Pseudomonadota; class Gammaproteobacteria; order SZUA-152; family SZUA-152; genus SZUA-152. The sequence goes on along the minus strand of NVUB02000215.1, from coordinate 30,348 downwards.
TTTGATGCGCGTCCTAGTGTCAGTAATGAACAAAAGCGCAAATTTCAGGCTAATATCACCACTTTTTTGAAAGGGGTGAAAAGCAGTTCTCATACGGATATCACCGGTGGAATATTGCAGGCCATTGAGTATCTTGATGAAACGGGCGCAGGGCACAAAACCATTTTGATTTTTTCAGATATGAAGGAAGACCTGCGCGAAGGTTACATTCGTGATGAAATTTCTTTAAACCTGAGTGGTTACAGTGTTGTGGCGCTCAATGTGACGAAACTGCGTGCTGATAATGTCGATCCACGCAAATACCTGGGAAGACTGGACGGGTGGAAGCAGCGCGTGGAAACAGGTGGAGGGCACTGGAAGGTGCTTAATGACCTGGAGCGCTTGGAGTCTCTATTGGCAATTTAGCGTGGTTGTAATGACGGTAAAACCTACCGTCATTACGTTACGGTTTCGGGATTCTCGTTGAGCAACAACCAATAAGGGCCAACTTGCCCGACGGTTTCGACGAATTGCTCAAAATCCACTGGCTTGCGGACAAAGCTATTGGCCCCCAGGCCATAGCCAGAGAGTACATCTTCTTGTTCTGCGGATGAGGTGAGAATCACGACGGGTAAAAATTTGGTGAGCGGGTTCGAGCGCAAGCGCTTTAGGACGCCGAAACCATCAATTTTAGGTAGTTGTAAATCCAGCAAGACTAAGGCGGGAGTCTGGTTTGCATCCCGATCACTGTATTTGCCCTCGGCAAAGAGATAATCGATGGCTTCCTGGCCATCGCGAGCAACTACAACTTTGTTGAGCAGATTGTTTTTTTTCAGAGCACGTAGGGTCAGTGCTTCGTCGTCGGGGTTATCTTCGACTAATAAAATGGTATTTTGCGGCATAATTGAAACCTATTTGAAACTTGTGGTTAGCTTCCGTGCTTGGGTGTTTCTACCTTGGCAGTCTATCGTAAAATAGAAGCTCGCGCCATGGCTACCCTACCTTCCGCTCAATATTACCAGAGTGTTGGAGAATAATCCGGTATACCGTTGCCAGGCCAATGCCTGACTCTTCAAATTCATCGGTGCGATGCAGACGTTTACACGCGACAAGTAGTTTGTCGGAGTATTGCGCATCAAACCCAACATCGTTGTCTTTAATAATAATATAGACGGTTTTTTTCTGTTCTTGCCCCGAATTCTATACGGGCTTTCTGTGTCTTGTCACTGTATTTCTATTTCTATTTCTTTCAACATGACATCGATGAGGGAAAAATAATCTGCAGATAGCCGATACGCGCCAATGGGCTCAGTGCTCAGTGCTCAGTGCTCAGTGCTCAGTGCTAAGTGCTAAGTGCTAAGAAAATTCCGAGGTTTATTCTTGGGTTTTTGTAGGTCATGTTGCGCAGCTACGTGACGCCATAGCTGAATCGAGCACATATTTTCTCGACTGAAAATAACGGTCACGAACATGACCTTGTACGACAGTCAGCCATAAATCCTCAGAGGAAAGACTTCAAGGGTTTTGACTCAGTGCTCAGTGCTAAGAAAATTCCGAGGTTTATTCTTGGTTTTTTGTAGGTCATGTTGCGCAGCTACGTGACGCCATAGCTGAATCGAGCACATATTTTCTCGACTGAAAATAACCTCAATCCGATAACGGCTGCCACACCATGCCGTCGGTGAACAGCAGGCCAGCCTTTACGGGTAGATCTGGCCAGAGGCGTGTGATACCTGTGCGGTAATATTCCATTTGCGGTCGGTAGCGTTCGGCCAGTGTTTCATAGTCACTGCCCTGGCCATTTTCAATACGGTGAGTTTTGTAATCCACTAGCCATACACAGTCATCACATACTACCAACCGGTCGATGATGCCGTATACGGTTTGGCTACTTGTGCGGGTGTTTTTGTCATCATTAACGCCGTTATTAACATCGCCCACGTTGTTCACATTGTAGTGTAGTGGGATTTCGTTATAGGCCTCAATGAAGTGCCTGGGATCGAACAGGTGTGAGAATGTTTTAGCCTGAAATACCTGGCTGGCTATGGTAAACCACGTTGCTATTTGAGGGTCGTCGGCCGCCAATGCCAGTTCATTACTCACTCGCTGGGGGATGTTTTGGGCTTGCTCGCACAACAGTTGTAACATGCGGTGAATGGCAATACCTCGTGTGCGGCCATCCGGATCGGTATGGTTTATGGCCGGAGTTTTACTAAACCCCACAATCCGGCTGGGTGCGATGAGGGTTTTACGAGGTGGTGGTGCCAGATCCAGATCCAAATTCAAACTGAGCTGTGGAACGTCGGGAGTCGCAATAGCATCCTCTGCATCTGCCAGCGTGTGTTTTGGCTGCTCCAGTATTCCTGTTTGTTTACTGGATTGCTTTGCTACCTGCTTTCGGGAATGCAGTGCTGCTGTTCCGCTTGTTAGAACAATGCCGGGTTCAACGTCTGACTTAGAATCCTGTGAGGGATGGTCGGTGTTTTCAGCATTTTCTTCGGCCATCACATCGCTGCTTGTGTCATTGGCAGATGATTGAAAGGGTGCCTGCATCAACCCATACCAACCCAGTTCTGAACCTCGGCTGGGATAACAGCCTGAGAGATATAGCCATTGTTTGGCGCGGGTGACCGCTACGTAGAGCAAATTGGCATTTTCACGGGCTTCTGCTTGTGCGTGTTGTTCGAGCACGTCAGATGTGAAGGGGTCGTGGTTGGGTTTTTTTCCCGTTAACAAAAAGCAGTTAGGCCGGGGAGAGTCGGTTGGCCAATCGACCAGGGCATCGTAAGCGCGGCTGCTGCTTGTGGCGTTCGTAGTGTCGGCAACGAAGACCACACTGGCTTCCAGCCCTTTGGAAGCATGAATGGTCATTAAACGCACTCGTGCGACGGCTTGCATGGGCATACCTTCGTCCGGCGCATCTTGTTGTTTTTCGCGCAGGGCACGTAAACGAGAAACAAAATTCCCAATGGTCGGGTAACGACCGCTATCAATTTCCAGGGCTAATTCAATGAAGCGGGTCAGGTTGGCTTCCACACGATGGCGTAAATGTTGAGGGTAGGCAGAGTGGTAGCGATTCATCACGTCACCTTCGCAAAAAATACGGTCGAGCAAATCGTGCACTGGCATTTTACCGACGTGTTGGCGCCAGTTGCAGAGCAGTTGATGGGCGCGGTGCAAGGGGTGTGTATCAGGAAGGGCTAGAGTAGTATCGTTAGCGAGCGTATCAAGCCTTGCTACCCAGTGGCCTTCTTTGACCCTGGCAAGCGCCATCAGGTCTTCATCGCTGCAATCAAACAATGGCGAACGTAATAAGCTGGCCAGCGCCAAATTATTGAAAGGAGTGACCAATATGTCCAGTAAGTTAACCAGGTCGCGGGCCTCCTGGCTGTCGAGTAAGGTGCCGCGATTAGCCCCAATGTAGGGGATACCTGTTTCACGCAGAGCCCGCTCGTAATCGGCGGCATGAGTACGATTGCGCATTAGAATGATAATGTCGCTGTATTGCAAAGGTCGGGCGGCAGTGGCGGGGCCTGTCATTGTATTGCAGGACATTAATTGTGAAATGCGCTGCGCTATCTGTTTGCCCTCGTAATAATGGCGTTGGTCTACGGGTAATAAACGAGGAGTTTGCAGGGGGTTGCGCATGATGGGCGCCGCGTTTTCATCGGGTGATTCTGCTTGCTCCATGTCTGCCGCTTTTATTAAGGGTAAAAACTCCACCTGCCCCCATAATGTGGGGAGGTGAGTGGTGTGAGTTGAAAATTGTTTGAGTTGAAATTGCAATGGCCCTTCGTCAAACACACGATTAACAAATTGCATAATGGCATCGGCCGAGCGCCATGAAGTGTCCAATGGTTGGCTAACAGCCTGTAGATGTTCTTGTAGCCAGTTTTGTGCAGTATCAAACAGCGCGGGGTCGGCGCGACGAAAACGGTAGATGGATTGTTTGTTATCACCGACCAAAAATACACTGCGTCCTCGATTATCTTCACTGGCGGCCAGCTCTTCCAGCAATGGGAGTAGCAGGCGCCACTGTGTGGGATTGGTGTCCTGAAATTCGTCTATCAATAAATGGTCAATGCGTTGATCCAGTTTGTATTGAATCCACTGCACGTTGTCGCTGTGAGTTAACAAACAGTAGGCTTGCCATTCCAGGTCGGAAAAGTCGAGCACGCGTTGTTCTGTTTTTAAGTGTTGGTAGTGTTCGAGTAAAGCAATGCCCGCTCGATACCAGGCACTGGTGCGCGCTAGAGTTGCAATGGCGTTGCGTGCCGCTAGAATGTCGACAATGCGTGAACAAACCTCGCTGTGTAATTCCAAAAAGCGTTGCTGACCGGCATCGCCCATGGATTTACCCTGAGCTTTGGATTCTTTACGGGCTAAGGGGCTGCCGCTGGCAGTGAGAAAGGCCTGGCAACAATGAACAAACCTTTTATCGATGGGCTCGTTGCCATCACGGGCAATAGCCAGGGCTTCCAGGTAGCCGGTATTTTTTTTACCGGGGTGTTTTTGCAGCAAGGTCACAAACTCGGCAAGGGTTGTTGCAAGTGTGGTCGAAAAAAAGTCTTGTTCAGGGTTATCGTCGGCTGACACTTTCAGTTGCGTGGCTAGTCTGTCGGTGGCAAATCGTAACGGTTCTGCTTGAGTCTCACTAAAGGCCCACCAGTCGCTTCGGTGATTTAAAAAACTGTTAAGTGCCGTTTGTGTTCCCGACAAGCCATTACAGGCCGTCAATAAATGCTCAATGGCTTGGGCTATTTTGCCATCAGGTTCATGGCTGGCGTCAACACACAGCGCATCCCAGGCGGCCTGTTGGAGATCTGCGGTGGATTCTACTAACTCAAAACCCGGCGGGATACCGGCTTCCAGTGGAAAACGGCGCAAAATATCCTGACAAAAGGCGTGAAAAGTAGTGGTCTTTACGGTGAAGGGCGAACGCAGTAAATCTTCATACAGGGTGGTCGCGCGTTTGAGCGTGGCTTCATCTGTGGGGACTTCAATTTGCTCCAGCATGGCCATTAATTCAGCGGGCTCGCAACGGGCCATTTCCAGCAGCCGGGCATTGAGGCGGGTCTGCATTTCTGTGGCGGCCTTGCGGGTAAAGGTGACCGCAAGAATACCATCGGCACGCGCACCGGCAAGTAATAAGCGTATCAGACGAGTAACCAGCAGCCAGGTCTTGCCCGTCCCTGCGGAGGCACTAACGGTGGCGCTATTATTTGGATTGGAAGCCGATAAAGTATTGGACATAGGAGGTTATTTTAACAGCACGTACTATGATTGAGGACTGTTAAATTTGAAAAAAATCGTAGTTGGGTCACATAAATAATGTCGGCGGACGCAAAAAGACCGTCAATATATATGAATTGTCATGTGCGCAAAGGGCTTGCCTGAGTTTTTATCATTCAACAGAGGTTTTCAGGTGTAATGAGTGGCGGCGCGGGGTCTTTTCACCTGTTGTTTGAATATGGTTCAGAGAAAATGTGGCGAGAATATGGCGATGGTATAGCGGAACAACGTATTCGACGTTTTTTATCGGTTTTTGGGGAAATTATTTGTGTAGGATATTTCTGAAAGGCCTGTAGTCTACGTACTCGTTTGTCGTTAGGCGAAACGGAAGAGAAATTTTAATCTATTGACTTTAAAGGGAAATAAGTAATTATTTTTTCCAAATCGGAATAAGTGGTATCGATGGCACACCTTATTGGTACTTGTGATGTTGAAAATACTTGTTATTATTCTTTTCAATTCCAGAGCGTATTCAACCTAGGAAATTAGGAAGGGTAATTGGACGGAAGGCTTCATGGATGAAGTGAAAGGTTACAGGGATGAAATGGAAGGCTTCACGGATGAAGTGAAAGGTTACATGGATGAAATGGAAGGCTTCACGGATGAAGCGAAAGGTTACATGGACGAAACAAAAGGTTACAGGGATGAAAAAGGGATAAATTGTCGAAGGATCGACGCGGTCATGGATGACTTGTACGGAGGTAAACGGAGGCGGTCACTTGGATGTGCCGCCTTCGCTCGTTCCGGGATCGTATAGAAAACCCGGTAATAGTGAATCATCGTCCAGCATTCCTTCATGCTGGTTCACGCTCTTGCCAGGCCTCTCGGCGACACAGGCCAGACATCTGACAACGGCTACAGGTAATGTCATCTCCCCAGGCAGGCATTTCTGCCCCTGAATTAATGTGCTCCACTAATACTTCCAGTCGCTCACGATTGTCGGTCATCAATGTGTCTAAGGTTTCAGCTTCCAATGTGCCGACTGATTTGACGATGGGCGCATTGGTTTTCTTATTGATTTTTTTATCATCCAGCGCAAGGTATTCCACCTGAGTTACGGTTTCGCTACCGGTATGCGCAGCCAGTAGCGCATAAAAAGGTAATTGCACCGATTCGCCGTGCAATACATCGGCCTCGCTGGGAACGACACCGGTCTTGTAATCGACGATGGCGACAACCTTGGCACCGGTTTCGGCATCGCTGCCCACGTCAAGGCGATCCAGCCTCCCACGTAAACTGATGGTGGCTTCAGTATGCTGACTCATTAGTGGTACCGACACTGCTTGCTCAGTCGATTTAATACGCCACTGGGTTTGTCGTTTCAGTTGCCAGTCGATGTAACCGGGAATCATGATCTGCCAACGCTGTAACCAGCCACGATGTAAAAAATTGTCTTCGAGATCGTTAGCAAACACGACTCTGGATATTTCGCTCAGGCAGTCTCGCGCAGCCTCTTTGTTGTCATCCTTCAGCGGCCCAGCAAAGGGGCCGGGTAGTTCGGGGACATCCTGGTGAAAGGCGTGCAGACAGAGATGGACTCTCTCACCGTAATCCGCTTTTTGTAACATTTCCCGAATACTGTCCGGGGCTTCCAGTTTCAGACAGCGGGCTGCAAAAAACTGATAGGGACAATTCATCAGTTGTTGATAGGCGCTAGCTGACAGGGCTTCAGGAAATAAATCGGGGGTGATACTGACAACGGGGTTAGTCGGTACTGGTTGCGGCAATGTAGCGGCCGGGAAGGTAACTTGTGTATCCGTGTGATTCACAAGCTCTGTTAATTCAGTATTGATCAAATCGTTATTGTAAGCCAGTTTATGGAAGGACTGTATGCGCTCTAACCAGGGGGAAGCAACGACTTCTTCTCCATCTTGCTCATGGCGATAGGTCAGCAATATCGTGTTGGATGCTTCCAGCAAACTGCGAAACTGGTGAAATTTTTCGGAGAGCTGCTGGGTATAACCGGGCAGCCCCAACGCTTGTCTAACTCCGTCATTAAAAAAAGGCGAACCACCCGCATTACCGGGTAGGTACTCTGCTTCACACCCCGCAATAATCAGTGCATCAAACTGACTCAAGGTGCTTTGACTCAGCCCCATAAGTTGTACCTGGCTGGAATGGGCGGGTGGTTGAAAGTTAAATCGTTCCAGCGTGCGGCCCAGCCAGGTGCGGAACTCCGACCAGTGCATGTGTAACGCGCTGTGTTTGCTGGCGACCTGCATTTGCTGAAGTTCTTCGAGAATTCGCTGGCCTGCGGCATCATCGGCGAATGACTGTGATAAACCGAGATGTTCAAGGCTGGTATTGAGTGCGATGAGATAGTGGTCAGCGGGGTATGCTTTATCATTGTGTAATGCGAGCAGGGGAGCGGCGGCGTTTTCCAAAGTATCTAACAATGAATGGACATCATTGTAATTGGCGGCCATATCTTCAGGTAGCCGGTTCTGGCGGTACTGCAAATGTTCGCGATAGCGATTGATGTCGCGCCCGATATTTTCTTTTAGAATCACGCCTTGCTCTAGCCGATATACCGCCGATAATAATTGCTCGTGATCTTGATCGGGTAATAAAAAAGGGGATTTCAGTAGGTCTATCATGGGGTGATAAGCGAAATTTTCTTCGATGGTTTCTAGCCAGCGTTCTAACGTAGCGGCAGCACTGGTAGTGGACAGCGCCCATCCTGCGGCATCCTGAAGTTCGATGCCGGAGCGCTCCAGCAGGGCGCGCACACGACGAGCCAGGCGGCGATTTTCCGTGACAATCCCTATATTGCGTTTGCCTTCCTGCCACCAGAGGCGGACTTGTACGTCGATGGCTTGCGCTTCTCTTTCGGCATTGCTGGCCGAAAACAGGCTGAGTCTTGGAGTGATCGGGCTTTGCGCGGTTTTATCGATATTCCCATCGGGTGCATGATGAGAAATGCCGTGGGCAACGTTTTTGGCGCGTAGGCGCAAGGGGGTGTCATCATCACTGAAAATAACATCAAGACAGTGTCCATAGCGGTCATCAGCGCAGGGCTTATTGGGTGAGGTGCTGTCCGTAAGACTCATCTCAGGAGGACCGTTAGTGTCTTGCTCCAAGTTTTGTAAAAGTGTGTAAATGACTTTATTGGGGTGATACTCGGTAGTTAGTTGTGGCGCGTGAGAGGCTTGAAATAACAGATTGACTTGTTTGTGTTGACGCAGGTGGCGTATCCATTGTGCCTCTGCTGTGGAGATTCGAGTGAGCCCGGCGATAAATACATGCTGTTTAGTCGTTAGTGTATTTTCACAGGCCTGGAGTGTTAATGCGCGGTCCGTGTGTCGGTCGATTGTCTTGGCATCGCTCAACTGCTGGTGCCATGCCTGCCACAGTGAATGCACTAAGCGAGCTTCGCCAACCAGGCTGTCATTATCCAGCGTGTTTAGCCCGTAAGCCGTCGCTGTTTTTTCAATAAAAGCATCAAGAGAATCGGGTAGGCAGAGATGGGCTGCGCTCAACTCATCAAACAGCTCAAGCAAACTGTCGGCGAGTGTCCAAGGGTTTCCCGTACCGTACAGATATTGGTGATCTACCAGCGCTTCAACCAACATGAGTTCCCGTTGGTGCTCTGAAAGCACCGGCAGATTGTTGGATGACTGTTGGCCAAGCCAATGTGGCAGGGTGTCAATGTCAGGGCCGAGTAAGGCGGAGTATCCTTGGTGAGCGGCGGTTTCCAGCAGTAGCTGCCGAAAATGCTGGCAAGCCTGGGGGCTGGGCAACAGGACGATAACATCGGTGAGCCTGGGCAATGAGGCGTGATATTTTTCGATGACCTGTACTGCGAGCCGGCGAAGTAGGTCTTCGCCAAAGGGAATGACGTGCAGGTCAGCCTCTAGGTTCACTGCACTCACCGTACTAGCGTTCCAGAAGTTTCAGCTTATCCGCAACATTATCCCATTCCTTAGCATCGTCGGGTGCAGGCTTCATTTCGGTAATAACCGGCCATAATGGGCTCAGTTCAGCATTTAAGGCGGTAAATTTTTCCTGTTCTTTCGGCAGGTCGTCTTCGGAATAAATGGCGTTCACGGGGCACTCGGGTTCGCAAAGAGTGCAATCGATGCATTCTTCGGGGTCGATCACCAAAAAATTGGGGCCTTCGTGAAAACAATCAACGGGGCATACTTCAACACAGTCAGTGTATTTGCATTTAATACAACTTTCAGTAACAACGTAAGTCATGAATCCTTCCTGTCGCTAACGTATTTCTACAGTGGGTTAATTGGAGGGTCAAATAGAGAATGAGTTCAGGCTAATGGCCTGATTTTGTCACTTCACCGAGCGCAATTCTAATCGGATATTATTCAGCGTTCAATTCCTGCAGACGATAAAGTGTGTCCAGTGCTTCGCGCGGGGTGAGTTCATCTGGGTTTATGTCGTTAAGCGCATCCAACGCGGGGTAATTTTTTTCAGGGGCACTGTGCTTGGTCATGTCCGGAGTTGGCGAAGCGGGCGCGAACAGAGAAAATTGTTGTACCGCTTCACCACCGGGCGCATTGGCGCTCTGAGCTTCCAATTGCAACAGACGTTTTTTGGCGCGCTGAATCACCGTTTTGGGGACTCCGGCTAATGCGGCCACTTGCAGCCCATAACTTTGATTTGCAGGCCCTTCTTTTACAGCGTGCATAAATACAATGCCATCGCCATGTTCTACGGCATCAAGGTGCACGTTGGCGACTTGCGCCAGTGTTTCTGGCAGCGTGGTGAGTTCAAAATAATGGGTGGCAAAAAGCGTAAATGCCCGCACGGTAGTGGCCAGCTCTTCAGCACAGGCCCAGGCCAGAGACAAACCGTCAAAGGTGGACGTGCCTCGGCCAACTTCGTCCATGAGTACCAGGCTTCGGTCGCTGGCGTTGTGCAGAATATTGGCCGTTTCGGTCATTTCCACCATAAAAGTGGAGCGGCCACCGGCTAAATCATCGGAAGCGCCGATACGGGTAAATATGCGGTCGAACGGGCCCAGTATCGCACGCTTAGCGGGTACATAGCTGCCGACATGTGCGAGTAATGTAATCAGTGCCGTTTGTCGCATGTAGGTAGATTTACCACCCATGTTGGGTCCGGTGATGACTAACATGCGGCGCTTTTCATCGAAATGGACATCGTTGGGTATGAAGGGCCCATCCAACACTTGCTCTACCACAGAATGCCGGCCACCTTCGATGCGCAGGCCAGGTTTGTCGACTAATTCCGGCTGACACAAATCAAGCGTCTCGGCACGTTCAGCCAGGTTTGACAGGGCGTCCAGTTCAGCCAATGCCGTGGCACTGTCCTGCATCGCGGGTAATATCTCGGCCAACTGATCAAACAGTTTTTCGTAGAGCATTTTTTCTCGTGCCAGGGCGCGTTCCTTTGAAGACAGGGCTTTGTCTTCAAAGGATTTTAATTCAGGTGTAATGTAACGCTCGGCACCTTTAAGGGTTTGACGACGGACGTAATCGTCCGGCGCTTTATCTGACTGCGCCTTACTAATTTCAATGTAATAACCGTGTACCCGGTTGTAGGCCACTTTTAAGGTGGCTATACCCGTGCGTTCCCGCTCCCGAATTTCAAGATCTAACAAGAATTGCCCGGCGTTGTCCTTGATGGCACGCAACTCATCCAGTTCACTATCGAAACCAGGGGCAATGACCCCGCCGTCACGAATTAGCATGGGCGGCACGTCGATAATCGCCGCGCTGAGCAGGGCATGTTGTTCAGGGTATTCGCCAATGCGTTCGTTGAGTGATTCCAGTAAACGGTCAGTCGCGTTCGCATTTTGCCCGCTGGCGGTTTGTCCGGTAGCCGCTTGAATCGCGAGAAACCCCGATACTGTACTGCGCAGGGCTGGCAGACGTTCAAGGGTGTCACGTAGTTGGGAAAAATCCCTGGGGCGAGCATTACGAATAGCAATGCGTGCGAGGATACGTTCTACGTCACCAATGGCACTCAGTATTGTGTGCAGTTCTTCGTAGCAATGGCCATCGAGCAATGTCGCGATGGCCTGGTGGCGCTGGCGCAGCGCGTCGTGATTGGCCAACGGGCGGTTGATCCAGCGGCGCAGCAGCCGACTGCCCATGGGGGTGGTAGTGCGGTCCATCACCCAGGCGAGGGTATGTTCACGACCACCACTAAGATTGGTTTCCAATTCCAGATTACGACGGCTGGCGGCATCCAGCACAATGCTGTCTTCGCGTCTTTCGACCTGTAGACCGCGCAGGTGTGGCAGAGCGGTGCGTTGGGTATCTTTAACATACTGCAACAGACAGCCAGCAGCACTGATGGCGAGACGCAGTTGCTCACAGCCGAAACCGGCAAGATCATGAGTGCCAAATTGCTGAGTGAGCAAACGGGTTGCGGTGTCGAGTTCAAAATACCACGGCGGCTGACGGCGCAGGCCGGGGCGGCTGGTGTCGATACCCGCAGGCATAGCTTCTTCATTGAGTAACAGTTCTGAGGGATTCAATCGCTCTAGCTCACCCGCCAGTGCCTCTTCACCAACCACTTCCAGGACGCTAAAGCGGCCACTGGTGACGTCAAGCGCGGCGATGCCGTACGACTCACCCATGGTTTGTACTGCCACGACCAGGTTATCGCGGCGCTCTTCCAATAGCGCCTCATCGGTGACCGTACCAGGGGTCACAATACGGACGACTTTACGTTCAACCGGGCCCTTGGACGTGGCCGGATCGCCAACCTGCTCGCAGATGGCAACAGATTCACCCTGACGTACCAATTTTGCCAAATACCCATCGGCAGAATGGTAAGGAATGCCACACATGGGGATGGGGTTGCCACCGGTCTTACCGCGTGCGGTAAGGGTAATGTCCAGTAATTTTGCGGCCTTGCGGGCATCGTCGAAAAACATCTCGTAAAAATCGCCCATACGGTAGAACAGCATGGTATCCGGGAATTCCGCCTTGATACGCAGAAACTGGGCAATCATCGGCGTATGCTCGCCAGAGGCTTTGGGAGCCTTTTTGGCGGTGCTTTTCACCTTGCTGGTCACCTTGCTGGAAGCGGAATCCAGTGACGGATTATCGGATATTTTTTTTGAAATTTCGGGGGCTATGGCTGACATCCGTAAAGTTTATCGAAAATACGCGCCGGGGACTACTCATGTTGGGAATCAATAAGAAATTAAGTGTTGTTGGTTTACTATCGGGTGGTGTTTTTTCAGTAAAAAGGTCTGACTTTACTGAAAAAAAATGAATAAACGCTGAAAAATATGTCAGTTTCAGTGTCGGTTTTTTTAAAAGGGTGGACATACTACTGAATCTGTAGAATAAGGATACCTTGCCTTTAGGAGCATCAGCTGTGGGGATGGTTTTACGGCATTTTTTGAGTGCAGGGTTTTCTTTTCTTGTGTACCAGTAGTAACTTACTGAAGGTATTATCATTTACACCACCGTATTAATGGCGTGTGTTCGTCCGAGGCTTTGGGGGTTGTTGGGGCGTCGTTGTTAATTTTAGTCGTCGCGGGACTCGGAAATTGGTTGACGAGTGGCTTTTGATATTTCGGGGATGGTGACGGTCATTATTTGAAACTGATGGGAGGGGGATGACGTGAAAAAGGGCTATTTCAGTATATTTTTGGTTATGGTGTTTTCGCTCGTTGTACAAGGCTGTTCGAGTACACCGACGGTGTTGGTGGATGAAAAGCAGGTACAACAACAATTTAAGGGCCAAACCGTCGCACAGGTGCTCGAAGCCACAAAAGTAATGATGGCTGACGCTCAGCAACAGGCACTGGATTTTTATTCCCCCGGTTTTTTTGAGGTTGCTAACAAAGCCTTTAAAGAGGCAACATTTCTGATTCTGGCGCCTAAAGAACCCGCTGAGGATGGCGACACTTCGTCAGATACTGGCATATTGATACAGCTTTCACGGGTTCAGAATAGTCTGGCACAAGCTACAGCCACTAAACTTGAGGTGCAAAATCGCCTGCAGCCTATTTTAACGGTCCGTGACTCATTGATAACTAAAGGGATAAATCAATCCAGTGAGGATGAATTCAAGGACTTAATGGCGTCTCTGGAGACATTATTTCGGCGTATAGAGCAAAACAAACTGGATGGCTTTGCCCAATCTGAAAAAGTCACCCTGCTGCAGTTTCGTCGGTTGGAGGCACAATCTGTAAAAGCCCAGCAACTGGATAAAATTATCGCCGTACTGGAGCAGGCTGAGGCCATTGGCGCAGGCGGTGCTGCACCGAAAAGCTACCAAAAGACCCAATTAGCATTAGAAAATGCACAAGCCGTCATCGAACGTGATCCTAATAATCTAGCTGCCATCAAAGATGCTGTTGCGCGTTTTTCCTTTGAAACTCAACATCTATGGCATGTGACGGTAGGGGTGAAAGAACTACGTGCGCTAAACGATACCGCAATGGAAAATATTTTACTTGCGGCGGAACTGCGCCTTCTGGCTATCGCAGATGCCCTGGGGGTGGCTGATCCACGGCAAAACAATCTTCGCCAACAAACCGAAATGCTGGCCAATGCGGCCAGTAATGTTGCGGCGGCCAATGGACGTGGGACGACTAAACCGCGCATCCGTCATATTAATAAAAATGAGCTTGATGCTGCCCAATTACGCATCGAACAATTACAAGCCCAGTTACGCGATAAAAAAGCGCAGAACATGCAACTAAAACGTGAGAAAAAACCTTTGGTAAAGCGTATTGAGGCGCTGGAACGAGTGGTTATCAAGTTGAATAATGAAAAGGCTGAGGTTGAAGTGGAATTGGCCAGGCTAGTAGAGCAAGTTGCAGCACCGGCAAAAGGGGTGGAAATTACGCCAATAGCCACTCCGTAATAAGGATTAATGTTGAAGCGGTACGGGCTTATTTTGAAACCCGTTTAGCGTTTTATTATACGCTATTATTCTAAGTTTATGGGCAAAATAAGTTCCATTTTTGCCACTGAAATTATTAAGTATTTTCAACCCAAGACGATATAGAGTGGGTAATACCTGATCTGAGAGTACCCGAGGAAATGCCAGTTGGCTTACTGCCTGTAAACTGAGTAATATGAAATACGCGATAGCTCGATAATAAGCTAATAATAAAGCTAAAAAAGGAGTCCTGTTTTGGAACTGCAATTGACACAAGGCAATCTGGGTGCACTGGCACGAATGTGTTTTCTGGCAGAGCGAGAGGCTGGTCGACGTTTTAAATTATCTCAGCCGGAGTCCGTGCTGGAACTGCTAAAGCATGTCGCATTATCGACCGATCAGGAATTGGGACGATTGTTCCGGGATTTTTTTGGAACCCTGGATGTTGGTGTTCGCGAGCAGTTGGTGTATCGCGGCGTTCAAGTGCCCAGCGAACTTCATGAAAAAGCCGCTGTCGCATCGGCCGGCGCAGCCGCCGTTGCGAAGCAGTCACAACGCGTTTATCGTGGCCGGGTTATTGAGGGAATTGAACCGCCTGCAGCAGCTCCTGTACCTGGGGCCAAAAAACGGCCAAAACGTGTGTACCGTGGTCGGGTAATCGAAGACTAGGGTTTTAAGGCTAAGGTTTTAAGGCTAATGGTTCTCCCACTCTTCTTTTTATCGGCATCTGCCGAGTCGCCTAGCTTTTTGTGTCCGTAATGGTTTGTGTTGTTATCCGGGTAATGCTTGTAGGGTTTTATAGCGTCCTGTTTCCCAGATTTTGTTGTGTAGCATTACGTCGTGTAAACACGTTATTCCACTTCTATTGGTAGATCCTCATTATTTCCCCAGTCCGACCAGGACCCTGGATATCCCTTGATCTTGGGATAGCCTAAAAACTTCAATACAAAATAGGTAAGTGCTGAGCGATGGTGGGTTTGGCAGTAGGTGATAACGGTTTTGTCTTCTGTAAACCCTCGCTCTTCCATTAATGCACGTAACTCAGCTTCAGGCTTGAGGCGCATATTGCGTGATTGATCCATGACATTAAACCAGTCCAAGTTAACCGCACCAGGGATGTGACCGGCGCGTGCCGCAAATTTTTTCATGCCGCGATATTCTTCGGGAGAGCGGGAATCAAGCAATGCGACAGTGCTGTCGTTGAGGTGTGTGAGTATGTATTGCTGGTCGGCAATGGGGCTGTCGTTGATGGTGGCCAGGTACTCGCTGGGTGTTTTTTCTACTGGAACCGTATCAGTGGGATGGCCTTCGTTATACCACGCGCCAATTCCACCATTTAACAGAGAGGCATTTTTATGCCCTATGGCATCTAAAGTCCATAGCAGGCGTGCAGCACGGCCACCGCCTTCGTCGTCATAGGCAATGACGTGCATATCGTGAGTAAGGCCAATGCTGGAAAAAATCTGGCTCAAGGTGTTTTCGTCAGGTAGCAAGCCCATTACGGGTTTTTGTATGGCAATTATTTGTGGGTAGTCCAGGTGAATGGCTCCTGGTATGTGGGCTTTAGCGTAGGTTTCAGGTTTGCCCAGGTCTACGACTAACAGTGAGTCGTGTTGTTGCTCAAGTTGTTGCTTAAGCTGTTCGGGCTCGATAAGTAGGGGAATCTGATGTGTTGTCATTGGTTTTATTTTTAGGTGATTGTTATTGAGAGCACTAAACTTGGATTTCAGGATTAAAAACCCGAATTGAAAGCCTAGAATGAAAGCCAAGGTTGAGGTTCGGCGTAGCGATGCTCAGGCAGTATAGCCGCTTGTGTCGTTTAGTCTACAGGGGCATTTTGTGGCGAAATTCCTGAAAGACGCATCTGTAGGCGCATATTACTGTGTGACTCCGCGAAGGCGAGGGCGGTTTCTTCAGTAATTTTTCCGTCTGCATAGAGCAGATACAGGGATTGATCCATGGTACACATCCCTGAGTTGGTATCTTTTTCCATGACATCCATTAACTCAGTGAAGTCGCCACGGCGCACCAGATCACGCACACGTGACGTGGCAATGAGCATTTCTACGGCCACAGTGCGGCCACCGCCAATAGCGGGCACTAATACCTGTGAGATGACTGCCTTGATATTTTGTGAAAGTGAGTAACGCAGTAATTCCCGTTTTTCCTGGGGGAACATGTGCACAATACGCTCGAAGACCTGGCTGGCATTGTTGGCATGTAAGGTGGCGAGACAAAGGTGTCCCGTGTCAGAAAATTCCAGTACGGCTTCCATAATTTCATGTTCGCGAATTTCGCCAATCATCAGCATGTCAGGCGATTGGCGCAGGGCATTGATCAATGCTTTGTGGTACGACAGGGTGTCTACACCGACTTCACGTTGATTAATGACGGATTTTTTAGGATCCATGATGTATTCAATAGGGTCTTCCACCGTAATGATGTGACTGGTGGTATTGATGTTGCGATGATCGATCATTGCCGCAAGAGTTGTGGATTTACCCGCGCCGGAGGGACCAACGACAAGCACCAGGCCGCGTTTGAGCATGGTGATATCTTTTAATAATTCTGGAATCCCGAGCGTGATGAAGTCTGGTACCTGTAGCGGCACGAGCCGTATCACTAGACTGATTTCACCGCGTTGGCGAAAGACATTAAACCGAAACCGGCCGATACCAGGCACGGTGTAACCGAGGCTGATTTCGGGGTCATCTGCAAAGGCTTTTGTGTGTTCAGGACGCATGACCAGTTGGGCCATTTGTTCCGTGGCACCTGATGACAACGCGTCCATTGCGGTAGTTTGTAATGTGCCATTGATGCGAAAAGCGGGCGGAGAGCCGGTACACAAAAACAGGTCAGAGGCATCTTTTGCCACCATGGTTTTCAATAATTTTGATAATAATTCCATTGTCTACCCCGGTTCCTGGGCCCGTTTTTGGCCCTATTTTGTGGCCCATCATTGGCCTGTTGTTGGTCTGTTGTTGCCCTTGTAGCCATTGGCAAAAAGCTAAAACCTAGCTTCAATTTCTAGTTTGATTCTCGAGTGTATCTTATTTGAGTGTAACAAAAATTTGTTTTAAATAGGGTGTTGCAGAAAGCCCTGACGGGAAAGCCGCTAACCAGCGAAAAATATTATTTATAAAACACCATCAGTAAAGTGAATGTGGCTACTGTTGCCATGACCGCCAATGCGATTACCTTGAGGGAGGGCAGGGGGCTGGTATCACTCTTGCGCAGTGGGCGCATGGTGGAGGATGGGATGGGATGTTTTTTTCTATCCAGCAGGTCAGCATTATCTTCTATATCAGGTAGTTTTTTATCATGTGTGATAGGCGTACCCGCGTTGTTATGGACCTTTAACGCAGGCTTTTTGCTATCGGGTGACGATGCAGGTGGTATTTTTTGTGTGGAATGCCCCGACACGGCATGGCTGACCTTTGGTGCTTTGTTGTGGCGATTAGATTTGCTCTGTCGGGCTTTTTTAGTTAATTCCTCGAGCTGTGACACACCGATCATCATGGTGGCATTGGCATCGTTCATGGCCGCTGGAATTTCGGATTGAAATAACAGCTGGTAGTGGCCAATGGTGAGAACGTCACCATTGTGTAAGGTATGGGTTTTTGATTTTTGCCCATTGACGAAGGTACCGTTGGTGCTCCCCAGGTCTTCAACATAGGTTGAGTCAAAAACAGTAACGATTTTAGCGTGGTGATTGCTCACAGCGGCATCATCAATGTGCAGCTGGTTGTCATGATTACGGCCAATGCTAAGCGTTCCCTGCTCTAGCTCAATTTCATCGACTTTGAAATTGCCCATGTTGACTGTAATTTTTGCCATGATTTTGTCCGTTTTCACTTTAACTTCGCCGCCCTATCGCGAAATTTACGCTCAAGCCAGGCCAGAGTATAGGCTGAATCTGGCAAAGTAATCAGGCAAGTTTCTTTTTCTGGTTACAGGGGACTGGAATAACTTTTGCCGGATGTTTGTTTGAGCGGACAGTTATACCCCACTTAATCGAGGGTGTGTGTGAACTCAGAGGTGTCGGTGACGGTTTTTTCGGGACGGGCGTAATGGTTAATGTTTCAAACTGGGGTGGCAGAGAGGCTGAAGCCATCATTAGGGTGAATTCTTCCAGGCCATCCAGGCTGTCGCGTAGCGTTAATTCCAAGGAACGGTTGAGCTTGTTGGTAATGCCATTGGCCATGTGTTTCACCCGTGTCGTTGGCCATACTGAGTACCAGCCAATAAAGATTGTAGTTTCGTATTCCACAAGGGATTGTGTGCCAGAACCCTCAGCAGGAACTACAAACGTCTACGGCATAAACGGGACAAAACTTGAGCCCAGAAATGGGCTCTTTAGGAAGATTAATGGGCGAGGTCAGAACTGAGATGCGGGCGAATGGTTTGCAGAATTGCTTTGAATACTTTGGGATTGCCTGCAACGACATTGCCCGTTTCAAGGTAATCATCACCACCCCCGAAATCACTCACTAATCCGCCAGCTTCTTTTATGAGTAATATTCCAGCCGCCATGTCCCAGGGACTGAGTCCAATTTCCCAAAAACCGTCCAGACGACCGGCGGCAACGTAGGCTAGGTCCAGGGCCGCAGAACCAGGGCGGCGTATCCCCGCCGTCATTGGAAATAATGCTTTGAAGGTTGCCATGTAGCAATCCAGATGGTGTTGTTGCTTGAAGGGAAAACCAGTGCCGAGCAGTGCGCCCTCCAGACCTTTACGTGAAGTTACGCGCAGGCGACGATCATTAAGCTGGGCACCACCGCCTCGAGTCGCGGTAAATAACTCTTGGCGTAAGGGGTCATATATCACGGCATGTTCGATACGGCCATTAAGGCGTACGGCAATCGAAACGGCGAATTGAGGGAAGCCGTGCAAAAAGTTGGTTGTGCCGTCGAGAGGGTCGATGACCCACTGGTAGTTAGCGCCTTCTTTAACGCCAGGAAGCTCACCACTTTCTTCACCAAGAATAGAATGGTCAGGATAGGCTTCTCGGATTACACCGATAATCGTCGCTTCGGCCTGACGGTCCACTTCTGTGACAAAATCATTGTGGGACTTTTCAGTAACGTCGAGTCGATCAACCTGATCCACGGCACTGGCGATGAGGTTTCCCGCTCGACGGGCGGCGCGGACGGCGATATTTACAATGGGGTGCATGGTATCTCTTTTTCCAATAACGGCCATATCTCAGATGTTAAGAATGGCGAGTGATTGACTGCGGCTGAACGGCGCGCGACTTTAGCAGAAATGCCCCGAAAATGCGACTAACAAGCATAGAGTAGCAGTACAGGTGCTCGACAGGAATATGAATGATGGGCATATTGGTCTACTCGCAAAGAGACATGTCTGTTGCCGGGGATGGTGTGGCCGGGTAAGGTGTGCGCGATCTTCATAGGGGTAGAACGTTGAACTCAGAAATTTTAGATTTACAGGCCACATTACGACAACAAGTGCGTATTGTGCTGGTAGATACCAGTCACTCGGGGAATATCGGCGCCGCTGCCCGGGCAATGAAAAACATGGGGTTGCGGCGCTTATATCTGGTAAAACCGCATCGGTTTCCCCATGCTGATGCGACGGCTAGGGCTTCCGGCGCCGATGATTTGTTAGCACAAGCAACAATATGTGTTGATTTGGATGAAGCACTGGCAGGCTGTACGCTGGTGGTGGGGGCCAGTGCCCGGTTGCGTAATTTAACGGTTCCACTGCTGGACCCCCGGCAATGCGCCGAGCAGACGCTAGGAGAGTTGGTGGCAGGGGACGGACAGCAAGTGGCTATTATCTTCGGTCGCGAGCATTCAGGCTTAACCAACGATGAGTTGGGCCGTTGTCACCATCTGGTGCATATCCCCAGTGATCCTGAATACAGCTCTTTGAATCTTGCTGCGGCAGTACAAGTTGTTAGTTATGAACTGCGTATGGCAACGAATGTCTTATCCGGGAAAGACGTTAATGCAGAAAAAGAGCAGGAAATAACCGAAACTAATGCAATAGATCAGGAACCACTGGCCCCGGCCGATGATATGGCGCGGTTTTATGATCATTTACAGGAAACGCTGGTGACCATTGGATTTCTCGACGCTAATAATCCGCGTATCATGATGCGCAGATTGAGGCGACTATTTAATCGGGCGCGTCCCTCTGTGACAGAGATGAATATATTGCGTGGCATTCTCACGGCAGCGCAAAGACGTAAACAATAGAAAGTCGTAAAAAATAAAAGGCGTAAACCATTATTGGCCCGGTGCTCCGGGGACTCAATCCGCGAGTGATCGTGTGGCAGGCAAAAATAGAAACGACAACATGCTGAAACATATCCGAGAAGACATTCACTGCGTATTCGACCGCGATCCTGCGGCTCGGACGACATTTGAAGTAATCACCACCTATCCAGGACTGCATGCTTTGCTGGCGCATCGTATGGCCCACAGCTTGTGGAATATTGAGTTACGTTGGCTGGCGCGAATAATGTCGGCACTGAGTCGTTGGTTGACAGGCATCGAAATTCATCCGGGTGCGAAAATTGGCCGACGGTTTTTCATCGACCATGGCATGGGCGTTGTGATCGGGGAAACGGCAGAAATTGGTGATGATTGCACGCTTTACCATGGCGTAACGTTGGGGGGCACCAGTTGGAAAAAAGGTAAGCGACATCCTACATTGAAAAATAATGTGGTGGTGGGTGCTGGCGCCAAGGTGTTGGGCCCTATTGTGCTGGAAGAAGGCGCGCGCGTAGGCTCAAATGCCGTGGTCGTCAAAGGTGTCGAAGCTGGTGCCACTGTGGTGGGGGTGCCGGGCCGGGTTGTTTCACCCAAAAAAACAACGAGCAGTGAAGAACAGCAACGGGCGGAAACGGCTAAAAAGCTTGGGTTTGATGCCTACGGAGCCACGAGTGATGCCCCGGACCCCGTGGCTAATGCCATTAACAGTCTACTGGATCACGTGCATGTTATGGATGGCAAAATGGCCTCCATGTGCGAGGCAATCAAACGGCTTGATGTAGAATTTAACGATGAAAAACTCCCGAACCTGGAGAATTGCAGCATCAACCCCAGTGATGCCCCGCCGCAGGCTTCTTCCTCGTCAACCGGTGAAAATCAGGAAACTGAACGCTGAATTTGGTCGGTGCCAGAGACGGCTAATCACGAGCAAAGTAACCGTAGGCTGAATGAAATCAAGGTGTGCAGCCCATTTTTAGGCTGGAATGATGGTATTGCAACTATTACTTGACTAAACTTGTCGGATATAGATAATAGTACTTGACTAAATTTGTCGGATATAGATAATAGCAGATCAAATTGATCGGGTATTAGGGTGCGCAATTATTTTTCACCCTACATTTTTCACCCTAAATAGATCAACAGGGAGAGCCTGGGAGAGACTGCTTGGGATTACATAGAATCCGGGTGGGTTTGACCAGAAAACGTAGCTTCGGTAGGCTTCCGTTTAATTCCCGCGCTTTTAGTAAGCTTTAAGCGTTGATTGGTGGGCGGAGAGAGATCCGCCCCAACGTATGTAACCACTGAGGTGAAATTATGAGATTGACGACCAAAGGCCGCTATGCCGTCACTGCAATGCTTGATCTGGCATTAAATGCTCAGGAACGGCCGATTACTCTGGCAGACATCTCCCAGCGCCAGGGAATTTCTCTTTCCTATCTTGAGCAATTGTTTTCGCGCTTGCGCAAGCAAGGACTGGTGTCGAGCGCACGTGGCCCAGGGGGCGGATACCGCCTCAGTCGCGCTGCGAATGACATTAACATCGCTCAGATAATCGAAGCGGTTGACGAAAAAGTGTCAGTAACTCGTTGCGGCGGCAAGGGTGATTGTCAAAATGGCGAATCTTGTTTAACCCATAAATTATGGTGCTCGTTAAGCGACCAGATTCACGGGTTTTTAGACAGCATTTCACTCGGAAGTCTGGTTGAAGAGGAATATGTAAAAGTTGTCGCCGAGCGTCAGCTGAATGATACTCAGGAAGCGAATAGCCAGCCTGAAACAACGTTGCAGACCGCGACGAGCATGTAATTTTCGGGTAGCGAAGCGCACATAGTGCGTGCCGCTAATCAGACCCGAACGGGTGCAAATACGTGACTTCATTCGACCACATATATCTCGACAACAATGCATCCACGCCGATAGATGAGCGTGTTTTAGAGACCATGCTGCCGTACCTGCGAGGGCAATATGGAAATCCTTCCAGTGTGTATCAGCTTGGGCGCATGGCACGGGCTGCCATCGACGTTGCGCGAGAACAAGTTGCCACATTGGTTAACGCACACCCCTCGCAAGTGGTATTTACCAGCGGGGGTACTGAGGCTAATAATTTAGCATTGAAAGGTGCCGCGGGAAGATTGCTCCCAGGCAGTCTGGCAATCAGTGCCGTTGAACATGGATCAGTACGTGCTCCGGCGCAGGCTTTACGAAAACAAGGCTGGGTACTGAGTGAAGTTGGCGTTGATACCCAAGGGCGCCTCGATATGATGCAACTCAATGAGGTGATTTCCAGTCATCACATGAGTACCGCCAGCACTGGCGTACCCGGTAAGAGCATGTCTGGCAAGAAAAAGCCTGGCAAGATCGTAGCGGTAATGTTGGCTAACAATGAAACCGGCGTCATTCATAATGTCGTTGAGGTCGCGGAACTGGCCCGAGAAAATGGCGCACTGTTATTTGTCGACGCCGTACAGGCTGCCGGTAAAATACCCGTCGATTTCAAGGTAACAGGCGCACAGATGATGAGCTTGTCGGCGCATAAAATGTATGGTCCCAAGGGGGCTGGTGCTCTGATCGTCGACAAATCGACTGATATGGAGCCTTTGCTTCATGGCGGTGGGCACGAAAAAGGTCGGCGCACGGGAACTGAAAATGTCGCCGCCATTGTCGGGTTTGGCAAGGCCGCAGAACTGGCAATGGCTGAAATGGAATTGCGACACCAGCGTGTTCAGCCATTACGTGAACATCTCGAACAACGTGTGATGGCAGAAATGCCGGAAGTGAAGATATTTGCTCAAGAGGCAGAACGATTGCCCAACACCAGTTTTTTCGCGGTACCGGGTGTGGATGGAGAGACGCTGTTAATGAGTCTCGATCAGGCGGGTTTGGCCGTATCCAGTGGCTCCGCTTGTAGTACCGGTGAAACAGACCCCAGCCATGTGTTAATGGCGATGGGCGTGGATAAAGCACTGGCGCGAGGAGCCATTCGCGTAAGTTTGGGAAAAGATTCACAACGCAATGAAATAGATCGTTTTGTGGATTGTCTTAAACAGCAGGTACAGGCATTACAACGCTTTGCTGCCGTTGCGTACGCGTAGGTTAGTGTTTGCGGCTGTAGGGCATCAATCGCGTATATGCCGTTTATAAGCTGTATTAATAGAGAGTTGTTAATAAGTTTTATAGCGCTTTGACAGTAATTATGAAACATAAGTTTTGATTCGAGCTAATTCTGGGCATTAGGTTTCATAACGAAAGCTTCAGCTAATAAGGGTTATGCAAGATTGTTTTTGAAATTGTGTATTGAAATTGTTTTAGAGAAAGGTAACAACAAATGACAATCAGTAATGAACGCCCCATCTACATGGATTATGCGGCAACAACGCCAATGGATCCCCGCGTCGCGGAAAAAATGATGCAGTTTTTGACCCCGGACGGCGAGTACGGCAATCCGGCTTCGCGTTCGCATTCCTATGGCTGGAATGCAGAATCGGCTGTTGAAGAGGCACGCAAGCACGTTGCCAGTCTGGTGAATGCCAATCCCAAGGAAATTATCTGGACCTCGGGTGCGACGGAGTCTGACAATCTTGCTATCAAGGGTGTGGCGCATTTCTATCATAAGAAAGGCAAGCACATCATCACCAGTAAAACCGAGCATAAAGCGGTTTTGGATACCTGCCGCCAGCTGGAACGCGAAGGTTTTGAAGTGACTTATCTTGACCCTGAGCCTTCCGGCCTGATTGATCATGGCAAACTTGAAGCCGCCATGCGTGATGACACGATTCTGGTCTCCATCATGCACGTCAACAATGAGCTGGGCGTGATACAGGATATTGGTGCCATCGGTGAAATGACACGTGCCAGAGGTATTATTTTTCATGTCGATGGCGCGCAAAGTGCCGGGAAAACGGAAATCGATTTGGCCGCATTAAAAGTTGATCTGATGTCCTTTTCCGCCCACAAGATTTATGGGCCTAAAGGCATGGGCGCACTTTATGTGCAGCGTAAACCCCGTATTCGTCTGGAAGCACAGACTCACGGTGGTGGCCATGAACGCGGCATGCGTTCGGGCACGTTGGCGACCCACCAGATCGTCGGTATGGGTGAAGCGTTCCGTATTGCCAAAGAAGAAATGGCGAAGGATAAAGAACATATTACCGCGCTGCGTAATCGTTTGTATGATGGCGTTAAAGATATGGAAGAGGTGTATGTCAACGGCGACATGGATCACAGCATACCGGGCATCTTCAATATTAGTTTCAACTACGTTGAGGGTGAATCCCTGATCATGTCCTTGAAGCATTTGGCCGTTTCTTCCGGTTCGGCCTGTACATCCGCGAGTCTGGAACCTTCTTACGTGTTGCGTGCCCTAGGCCGTAATGACGAGTTGGCGCACAGTTCCATTCGTTTCAGCATGGGACGGTTTACCAAACAGGAAGAGGTGGATTACGCCATAACACACGTACGTGATGCCATCGAAAAATTGCGGGCGCTTTCACCGTTATGGGACATGTTCAAAGATGGTGTTGATCTGTCGCAGGTGAAGTGGGCAGCACATTAAGCTGAATATTTGAATTGTTATTTAAATGATTAATTAAACGATTAATTTTAACTGTTGAATCAAAAACAAACCGAGCAAGACGGTAAGGAAGGTGTGAAATGGCATATAGCGAAAAAGTGTTAGACCACTACGAAAACCCACGTAACGTCGGTACCATGGAAAAAGATGACCCATCCGTGGGTACCGGAATGGTAGGTGCGCCTGCCTGTGGCGATGTAATGCGTTTGCAGATCAAAGTTGGCGACGATGGCATCATCGAAGATGCACGTTTTAAAACTTACGGCTGTGGTTCCGCCATTGCGTCCAGCTCTTTGTTGACCGAATGGGTCAAAGGCAAAACCTTGGACGAAGCTGGGCAGATCAAAAATACGGAGTTAGCTGAAGAGCTAGCATTGCCACCGGTGAAAATCCATTGCTCCGTGTTGGCAGAAGACGCCATCAAGGCTGCTATTGCAGATTTTCGTGGCAAGAGCGACAAAAACGAATCTGGCGAAGCTGCATAAACGGGTTTCAATGCAGTAGTTGGCTACTGTGGCTTTCAGTCGTTGAAAGCCGCAGAGGCAGCGCTGTAAGAAATAGACTCAAAAAAGCAATTATCTAAAGATAGTAAGGCGAAATATGTCAATTACATTAACGGAAGCAGCAGCAGTAAGGATAAAAGCGTTTCTCGATAACCGTGGCTCGGGCGTAGGTTTACGTCTGGGTATTAAGACCACTGGTTGTTCTGGGATGGCTTATGTTATCGAGTTTGCCGATGAAATTGATGATGCCGATAAGGTCTTTGAAGATAAAGGCGTCAGTGTATTGGTAGATCCCAAGAGTCTGATTTACCTTGATGGTACTGAGCTTGATTACACCAAAGAAGGATTGAATGAGGGGTTTAAATTTAATAACCCCAACGTGAAAGACAGCTGTGGTTGCGGGGAAAGCTTCACCGTTTAACCGTAGCTTTTTTCTTTCATTAGTTTTACATAAGTTTTCATGTAAGTTTTAACATAAGCTTTCACATAAGTTTTAAAATACGTGTCTATGCAAGCAACAGATCTTTCCAGCAATTTTTTTGCGTTATTTGACTTGCCGGTTTCCTTTGATATTGATTTGAATGCTCTGGCGGAATGTTATCGCCAGGCTCAGCGAGCTGTGCACCCTGATAAATTTGCCAATTCCTCAGAAGCGGAACGGCGTTTTTCAGTACAGATGGCTGCTCGGGTTAATGAAGGATACCGTATTTTAAAAGACCCACTGGCGCGGGCGCGGCACATGTTGGAAGTGTTGGGTGTTGAACTTGATGACATGGATACGGCATTTGACGGCGCTTTCCTGATGGAACAAATGGAATTGCGTGAGCGACTGGCCGACGTGAAGGGCAGTGCTGACCCACATCAACAATTGCAAACGATTGCCCAGAACATCAATGCCTTCGGTAAAACCCTTACCGGACAGTTGGCCGAATTGTTACTGGCCGCGGATGTGGAATCGTTACAGCAGGCGCGGGTGATAACACGCAAACTACAATTTTTTCGTCGCCTCAATGAAGAGGTCGACGCTCTCGATGATGAACTGAGCGAGTTTTAGCGCCTCGTTCGGTCTGGATAATTTTGTCATCATCTGACCATACCGTCAGATGCGGGCCTACAAGCAGGTAGTCAATTTTCAACATGGCATTGTTACAAATTAGCGAACCCGGTCAAACAGCCGCCCCACATCAGCGCAAGCTAGCGGTGGGCATTGATTTGGGTACTACAAATTCTTTGGTGGCAACCGTGCGCAGCGGTACTGCCGAAACATTGCCCGATACGCAAGGTGCGCATTTGTTGCCATCTGTGGTGCGTTATCAAAAAGATGCTTTGCCACAAGTGGGGAAGATTGCCAGACAATCGGCGGTGACTGACCCCCGCAACACGATCAGTTCTGTGAAGCGTTTTATGGGGCGTGGCTTGGCAGATATTTGCAATGGTAGCGCAGCCATAGAGTACGAATTTGCTGATGGCGAGTCTGCGGTGCCGCGTATCCGCACAGTAGCCGGTGACATAAGCCCGGTAGAAATTTCTGCTGAAATATTAAAAACACTTAAATTACGTGCTGAAGAAAGTCTGGGCGATGAGTTGACCGCAGCGGTAATCACCGTGCCGGCCTATTTTGATGACGCCCAGCGACAGTCCACAAAAGATGCTGCCCATTTAGCGGGGCTGAATGTGTTGCGCCTCTTAAACGAACCGACGGCCGCGGCCGTCGCTTATGGTTTGGATAAAGGCAGTGAAGGCGTGCATGTAGTGTACGACCTGGGTGGCGGTACCTTCGACATTTCAATATTGCGCTTGAACCGTGGTGTATTCGAAGTGATGTCCACGGCCGGTAATACCGCGCTTGGGGGTGATGACTTTGATCGGGCTATTGCACAATGGCTGCTTGAACAAGCAGGGCTGGATCAGGCGGGATTATCCGCCGGGCAAATGCGTGCCTTGTTAATCGAATCTTGTCGGGCCAAAGAAGCTCTGACGGATGCAGAAACGGTTGAAATTACTTTAACGGATATAGAGGCTGGAACCCAAATTTGGCAGGGCGAATTTTCGCGTGAGCAGCTGCATGTTCTTATTGATCCAATGATCCGCCAGACCTTGTCTGCCTGCCGCCGCGCCTTGCGGGATGCCGATATCGAATCGGCTGATATTGAAGATGTTGTCATGGTGGGTGGTTCCACTCGTACTCCCAGAGTACGGGAATTAATCGGAGATTTTTTCCAGTGTCAGCCTAGGGTCGACATTGACCCGGACAAAGTCGTTGCCACGGGTGCGGCCATCCAGGCCGATATTCTTGTCGGCAACAAACCTGACAATGAAATGCTCTTGCTGGACGTTATTCCCCTGTCGCTGG
Organism: Ectothiorhodospiraceae bacterium; assembly: GCA_002401775.2. Taxonomy (GTDB): domain Bacteria; phylum Pseudomonadota; class Gammaproteobacteria; order SZUA-152; family SZUA-152; genus SZUA-152. Next base: position 2,580 of record NVUB02000215.1, on the reverse strand, counting down.
GACTGGAAACTATGGGCGGGCTGGTGGAAAAAGTCATCAACCGCAATACCACCATACCCTCTGCCAAGGCGCAGGATTTCACCACCTACAAAGATGGCCAAACGGCTTTGGCCGTGCATATCGTGCAAGGTGAACGAGAGCTGGTGAGCGATTGTCGGTCCCTGGCACGGTTTGAATTGCGAGGAATTCCGCCCATGACGGCGGGCGCTGCGCGCATTCGGGTCACCTTTCAGGTTGATGCCGACGGCCTGCTATCCGTCACCGCACGGGAGCAAATCTCAGGTGTAGAAAGTACCGTACAGGTGAAGCCATCATTTGGTTTGACGGACAATGAAATCGAAACCATGCTGCGTGATTCCATCGATCATGCAGAAGGCGATGTGGCTGCGCGCATGTTGCGTGAGCAACAAGTGGACGCAGACCGTATTCTGGAGTCTGTTGAGTCGGCTATTGCCGCCGATGGACAATTGTTAGCGTCAGAAGAACATGCTCGCATCGAACAAGCGATGGCTTCGTTACGCGAGTTACGGGATCACGGAGATGCCCAACAGGTCAAGCAAGCCGTTCAGGCACTTAACGAAGCCAGCACCGATTTTGCTGCTCGGCGGATGGACGCCGGTATCCAATCGGCGATGACTGGCCACAAGATCGACGAGTTTTAACAGATTGCACTATTTTTACGTTTATATAAATGACTAGCACTGCTCATTAGTAAGCAGGACATACGAGTAAAACATGCCACAAATTATATTTTTACCCCATGAAGAAATCTGCCCCGAAGGTGCCGTAATTGAAGCACAAACCGGTGTCACAATCTGCGATGTTGCACTGGCTAACGGTATCGATATCGAACACGCCTGTGAGAAATCCTGTGCCTGTACCACCTGTCATGTGGTTATCCGCGAAGGCTTTACATCGCTGGCGGAATCCACGGAAGATGAAGACGACCTGCTAGACAAGGCCTGGGGTCTGGAGCCAGATTCACGCCTGAGCTGTCAGGCACAAGTCGGCACAGTGGATTTAGTGATCGAAATTCCGAAATACACCATTAACATGGTGTCAGAAAATCACTAATCGAAAGCGTTTGAGTTAAAAGGAGCCACAAATGGGCCTTAAATGGACAGAATCGTTGGAAATAGCCATTGCACTGGATGAAGCCCATCCTGATGTAGACCCCAAAAGCGTCAATTTTGTGGATTTACGCAACTGGATCATGGCACTTGAAGAATTTGACGATGCCCCAGAACATTGTGGCGAACGTATTCTCGAAGGCGCCCAACTGGCCTGGATAGAAGAGCGCGAATAACACTGATTTTGAGATGAAGCGAAAGCCCAAGCTCTGTGCTTTTTTGAGGTGCGGAGTCATTCGAGAAAATCAGTTGGCCCACCGCAACGGTCATCAATGTCACGTAGTTTCGCAACATCTACGGGTTTAAGCGAAAGTGCTGAGGACTAACGCCGGTTTTTAGTAGGTCAGGTTACGCCGTTATCTGACAACATGTGCGTAATAGGTTTCCATGGGGGATCGTTGGAACCAGAGAACCTTCAAAATAGAGCCCTCAAAACATATCTTACTTCGCGCACTTTGCGCTTCTGCGGCTTTCGCGTTTACAACACGGAATCGATTTAATCCTCAAGTCTTGTCGCTACAGGCAAAAACGTTTTGTTGCGCAATTGCTTCATTGGTTTATCGGTTTGCAATAAAAAATGTGAGGCAATACGGCCTAAGGCTAAAATAACGTTAGGTTTTAATAAGGCTATTTGTTGCGTAAGAAAGGGGGTGCATGAGGACACTTCTTTTAGTTGTGGATCACGGTTATTAGGTGGGCGGCATTTTAAAATGTTGGCAATATAAATATCACCACGTGCTAAGCCAATGGCTTTGAGCATATTATTTAATAACTGCCCTGCTCGTCCTACAAATGGTTCTCCTTGTTTATCTTCATTGGCGCCCGGTGCTTCACCAATAATGAGCAAATCAGCTTGTTGATTACCGACGCCAAATACTGTTTGAGTACGCGTTTTGTCGAGGCCGCAAGCTGTACAATGGGTCACTTGTTGTTGCAAGGCTTGCCACGTGACACCCTCATTTTGTATCTCTGACTTTATGGCAATGTCAGCCGGCATGGCTGGTGGCGTTCTTTTCTCTCGCCATACGTCTATACCCATTAGCGTTAAATAGTGTTCTTTATTTAAGGCCTTATCCATTAATTAAACGTGTAGCCACGGCGTCCAGATCACTATAAGCCACAGCATTTAAGTGTGGATCATCGAGCAGCGTTTGTTGGCCTTTACCTGTTTTGACTAGCAGCGCATTACAGGAAATTTTTTTCGCGGCTTGTAAATCACGCAATGAATCTCCAACGACTAATGCCTGGTGGGAAAAAATATTAAAATGCTGCAATGCTTGTCGATACATTCCCTCATTGGGTTTACGGCATAAGCAATGATCATCAGGTCCATGTGGACAATAAAAGATGCCATCAATGTGACCACCGCATTGTGCCAATTGTTGAATCATTTTTTGATGAATAGCCGCCAGTGTTTGCGCCGTAAAATAACCACGGGCAACCCCCGATT
>NVUB02000214.1 GCA_002401775.2 Ectothiorhodospiraceae bacterium | reverse complement strand
TCGTGCTGGCACCAAATGTAGGCGCTTTAGGCGAGGCGCGATGAGGCGTAATAGTCATTCTATTGCAACGAATCGCACCAACAGTAGGCGCTTTAGGCGACGCCGCCAGCGCGGAAAAGGACCAGAATCACGCCACGAACGGTGATTGAGAACGGCCCCTAGGGTTCAGGGTCAGTATTTGGGCCCAGGTTCAGATTTGGGCTCAGATTTGAGCTCAGAATTTGAGCTCAGAATTTGAGCTCAGAGTTCAGGGCGAGATAGTGAGGTAAGTTTTTCCTATACCATGTAACTAAGTGCGCTGTAACTAAGTGCCCTGTTATTAACTGTTATGTCATTAAGTGTTCTGTCATTAAGCGTCGCGTAACTATACGTCGAGTCGCTAAGTGTCTAGTCATTAAGCGTCAGGAAATAGTAGTGTAATGCAGTTTACCGTATGTTTTTCAAGAGTGATTATAGTTGTGTTTTAGGGGGGAGAACTTGCCTGGTGGTAAACAGGCAGGCTTTTCTATGGTTTTTGAGTCTGTTGGGGATGCATTGGGCGTGGTTTGATGATTCAGGAGTTAGTCTAAAAACAGACTGATCGTTTGCGGAGGTTTTTCAAAATATGAAAAAATATGGATATATCAGCACGGCCAAAACGGACAACGAAAACCCCGAAATGGCGCTTGAATTAGTTCGTCGTTTTATCAGGTTAGATAAGAAGTACAAAAACAATAAAAATATCTTTGTGCTTGAAGAAATGAAAAAAATCGACAAGCAGTACACCATTGCCAATGGCGGAGGTAACTTGTTTGTACTCTGGCAGTTAATATAGCAACACTGCTGCCCCCTTAACGTATTATCGTCTTGCCAGGTCTGGCACGAAGAGCAGCACTAGCAGTAGGCACTTTCAGGCGAGCTGTGGGGAATTAGATCCACAGAGATTAAGACACGACTATAATTTCAGCCTCGGTTGCCAAAGGAATTCGTCAGGTAATCCAAGTGCAATCGGCATAGTGCATTCCCTGAGGGTGAGTATTTTTGCGGGTATGTTTTAACCGTTTTTTGAATATTCTTTAGTCGGTGTTTCCTCGAGTGTTCTTCCTCATCATTTTTATTTTCACTTCCAGGCTTTCTTGTCTCGGCTGTTTTGTTCAAAGGGTAATTTTTATATTGAAGGGAACTTTAAACCCTCGGTTTCCGTTTCATAGGCGGCGTAGTTCTTAGCGTAGCTCTTATCGTATTTCATGTATTTTAAATCAATGTTATGAATGTGATGGAACTTATTAGTTTCATATGGAAAGTTGAAGTTTTTATAAGTATTTGATATAATTTAATCTCTTTTACAGAATAAGGATTAGTCTACGTTCTGTGTCTCAAGGGGATGTTTTTCTTACGTCGCGATGTACGTGGTATGCCCAATGAGGCGCTAGCAGCTAAGAACGCAGAAAAGAATGAGCTTTGTTGGCAAAAGACACCTTTCAGTGGACTGTCGTTTTCAAACGTGATCAATCGCGATCAATGACGTATTGGTTTATTCATTAACGCATAAATCTCATTGGTAACAATATTACTAGCAAATAGCCGCACCACATCTGCTGAGTAATAATTCAGTCATATAACCATTTTACGATTGGGCGGTATGTTCTTGGTGGGTTGCAGTAGGTGTCCGGCGCTATTGAATAAGTTATTGCATTAGAGTTGAAGTATATACGGAATATATTATACATAAGAATAGCAGGTTAAATCAGTAGTGGTACTCAGTATGTGCACCTAACGCGGGGTTAACACTGAGTAATATAATGTTTAAGGGGTTTATTATGGAAGCAGTTGTTAGTCAGGCGGTCAGTCAGGCTGTGAATCAGGCGTCATTGGCGCCGATATGCAAGCGCCCTGATGTTTTGGATAATAAATATCTGCAACATTTGGCCATTAGTGAGAACGGTTTTGTTTTTGACCCAAGCACCGGCAAGAGTTTTACGGTGAATGAAACCGGTGTTGAATTGCTGAAATTGTTTTTGCAAGAAAATAATATCGACGTCATCGTGAATGAACAGCATAAAAAATATAAAACGGATTCACGTGAAATTGAAAGAGATATTCTGGAGTTTGCCAGTAGTCTGAATAGACATTTTTATTTGTGAGCGATGTGATGACGATGAATATAACCGTGGCTATTACCGGTATGAACTCTCAGCCGGACAATCCTGGCCCAGGCATGGCGGTAGCGCGGTGTTTGAAAGAATCCCCTGAATTTAACGGCCGCATAATTGGCTTGGGTTATGACGCCCTTGACGCCGGCATTTATCATAATGACCTCTGTGACGCGGGTTACTTGTTGCCTTATCCTTCCAGTGAAAGTTTTGAGCATGTTGAACGGATAAAGGCGATTCATGAGAAGGAAAAAATTGATGTATTGATTCCTTGTCTGGATTCTGAGTTGGCAGGGATGATTAATTTGGTGCCTATGTTTGAAACATTGGGCATAAAAACCTGTCTGCCCAGTTTTGAACAACTGACGAAAAGAAATAAGGATCGGCTCTCACAATTGGTGGGTGAGGGAAAAATGGCATGTCCTGAATCCATCAACATTAGCAGCGCACAATTTTTTAAAGATTGTGAAACGAAAGGGTGGAAATACCCTCTGGTGGTAAAAGGCGTTTTTTATGATGCCAAAATCGTCCATACACCTGCACAGGGCGTTGCGGCGTTTCGCAGTATTACGGCTCAATGGGGTTTCCCCGTTATTGTGCAGAAATTTGTTGCCGGTGAGGAATATAATGTTGCCGCGTTAGGTGATGGAAAAGGGAATGTCGCGGGAATGGTGATGATGAAAAAAATGTCCCTCACCGAAAAAGGAAAGGCCAGTGCTGGCGTCAGTATGTATGACGAAGGTCTGTATCAAGCCTGCCTTGAAGTCATTAACGAATTACGCTGGAAAGGGCCGCTGGAAATTGAAGTGATGCGCGACAAACAAGGCCAGTATCATCTTATTGAAATTAATCCCAGGTTTCCTGCATGGGTGTATTTAACGGAAGGCGTTGGTCAAAACCTGCCGGTTAAATTACTTAAGCTGATCGCGGGTGAATCAATATCCGAGCCACCTTCTAAAAATACCGGTGTGATGTTTATTCGACATGCGACGGAATCGATTGTGCCTATTTCTGTTTTTGAATCAGTGGCCATCGAAGGTGGAACGCTGTCATTAGGTTAGCAATACGTTAGTAATAAGACGGCTTCCTCTGAATTTAATCCATTATTTATTATAGGTGTGTCATGAGTAAAAAAATTGTACAAGACTATCAACAAGGTGATCAGCAAGGAGATCAGCAAAATGATCAACAAGATGCTTCATGGAGTAAACCATCGATCCATCCCTTAAAAGCAGGCACGATTAACAAGTTTGGTTCGCGGCCTTTCACCGACACTCAAAGTGATGTTGATGGTGTGCCAGTCCAGGAATTGATTGAAAAGTATGGCTCGCCTCTGTTCGTTATTTCTGAAAAGCAACAGCGTGATAATGCCCGTCGTATTCAACGTGCCTTTAGTTCACGTTACCCGCGTGTGCAATTTGGTTGGTCTTACAAAACCAATTACTTAAATGCAGTGTGTAATGTCTTTCATCAGGAAGGCTTGTGGGCTGAAGTGGTGTCTGAATTTGAATACCAAAAAGCCAGAAGCTTAGGTGTGCCGGGTCATAAAATAATTTTCAATGGCCCGCATAAGTCCAGAGAAATACTCGAGCAGGTTATTGATGAAGGCGCATTGCTGCATATTGATCACCTGGATGAGCTTTTTTTGATCGATGAAATTGCTAACGAGAAGAAAAAATCGGTTCCTGTGGCTATCCGGCTTAATTTTGATACGGGTTATACCGAAAACTGGGGTCGTTTTGGTTTTAATATTGAATCGGGCCAGGCTTTTGATGCCGCCGCACATATTTCAAATAGCAAATATATGACTTTGGTTGGATTGCATAGCCATATTGGCACATTCATCACCGATGGCAGAGCCTATGTCAGCCAAATTGAAATCATGTGTCAATTTATGGATGAAGTGGAATCAAAAACAAATTGCACGATTGACTACATCGATATTGGCGGTGGTTTGGCGTCTATGAATTCTTTGCAAGGCGCCTATTTACCACCTGAGCAATATATTCCGACGATTGAAGAATACGCAACACTTATTTGCGATGCCTTATTGAAGGAAATGAAAGCTCGTAATGCCAATAGAGAAAAAGACCTGTTACTGATATTGGAAACGGGTCGGGCCATGATTGATGACGCAGAAGTGTTAATTACGTCTGTTGTGGCTAACAAACAATTGCCGGATGGTCGTAGAGCCTCAATCATGGATGCGGGTTTAAATTTGTTATTTACCAGCTTTTGGTATGACCACAAAATTGTGCCGACACGTGAACTGACTGGTGTACCGGAAGAAACGGTGTTATATGGGCCGCTGTGTATGAACATTGATGTGGTGCGCAAGAGTATTAAATTGCCACCGTTGAAGTTGGGTGAGCCCATGGTCATCAAGCAAGTGGGTGCATACAACAATACACAGTGGATGCAGTTTATTGAATACCGCCCCAATGTGGTAATGGTGCATGAAGATCAAACGGTGTCAGTGGTGCGTGAGGCTGAAAATTTGCAGACAATGAATTCGCTTGACCGGTTACCCGCTCATTTGTCCGACCCTTTTGCAGACGCGCCGGACATGGCGCCTGTGCTTGAAGCAAAACCGGCATAACCGGGGTTGCTGCATTGATGATTGCCAATAAATGTCAATTTCAGGACATTGCTAAAGCGTACTCCGGGATATTATTTCTGGAGCACCCTTTGCTGGGTGGTTTGTTTATGGCGTTGACGTTTTGGTCGCCTCAAACCGGGGCGGCGGGCTTGTTGTCGGCTTTAACCAGTATGTTAATTTGTGTGTTTTTAAAGCTGCCGCATATTGGCAGTAAAGCGCACATTCTCAGCAGTACGTTGGCTGGTTTGTCGCTGGGCGCCTTGTTTCATCTGAATGGCCAGTCCTGGGCCTTTGTTATTGTGGGTGGAATACTCACGACATTTTTATCGGTTTTGATCGGTGACATGATGTGGAAGCGGTTCCGTCTCCCCGCATTATGTCTGTCATTCGTGGTGAGTGCGGCGATTCTGTCGTTGGTGGTTCGGCGTTATGTGCCGATGGTGGATTTTACCGGGGTGGAATTTGGGGGCGCTGGATTGGCCACGCTGGGGATACCGGTGTCTGTATGGGTTCATCCCTGGGTGGATTTGTTTTTCAGTACGCTTTCCGCCACGCTGTTTTCACCTAACCCTGTTTTGGGTTTGTTGATTTTTCTGGCCATCGTGATTCAGTCCCGTTATATGGGGTTTTTAGCGGTAGCGGGGTTTGTATTCGGGCTTTTGTTATTGAACATGTTGTCTGGCACTCATGCGCCGGGGTTTTATGTTTGGACGTGTTTTAATTTTTCATTAACGGCGATGGCGGTGGGCGGCATTTATACGGTGCCTGATCGCAGCAGTTTCGTTTACGCCATGTTCGGCGTTGCGGCTTCTGTATTATTTGTTATCGCTATGCAGGACTTAATGCTGGTTTACCATTTGCCGGTAATGGCCTTACCTTTTATTGCCAGTACGTTAATGTGCATTGCGGTACTTCAGCGACGCAGTAGTATGGAATCGCCGTGGTTATGCGCGACACCAGGACTGCCGGAGAGTGATTATGAGCAACGGCGGTTAGCGCGCAGCCGTTGTGGCGAACCCAACAGTATTCCGTTGTTATTACCTTTTTACGGTACCTGGGACGTGTATCAAGGTTTTGATGGCCGCCATACGCATAAGGCTCCCTGGAATCATGCGGTTGATTTTTATATTACGGAAAAAGGGCAAAGTTATCGGTCGCAGGGTTTTCTGCTTGACGACTATTATTGTTTTGGGCTACCGATTTCTTCACCCGTTTATGGGAAAGTGGTCGCCGTTGTGAATTCGGTACCGGACAATAATCCCGGTGCCGTTAACGTGGATGATAACTGGGGTAATTACGTCCTCATTCGTTTGAACACAGGGCATTGTGTGATGTTGGCGCATCTGAAGTTTTTAAGTGTCAAAGTCAATGTTGGCGAATACGTAACACCTAAGACTGAGTTGGCTGCCTGCGGGAATTCGGGGCGTTCTCCGCAGCCTCATTTGCATATTCACCTACAAAAAGAAGCTGAACTGGGATGTCCTACGCAGTTGTTTCATTTTTGCAGTGTGTTGGAAAATATCGGTAAGCAGCGTACACAGTACAAATTGATTAGTCGGCCAGAAGAGCATGTGAGTATTCAGGCGGCGGATCATGCGCGCGGTCTTTCCAATATTCATCAGCACCTTCCTGTTGGACGGTATTTTACTTACAAAATAACTGACCCGGAAACCAATGTGAACAAAGTATGCCGTTTGTTGGTTGAGGTCACGTTGATGGGCCAGTTCCGTTTAGTGAGTGATTCCGGAGCTAGTGCGGCCTTTGAGGAAGCTAATGGTGTGCTTGCCTTTTATGACAGACAGGGGCCTGCGGATAAATTGCTGGATATGCTGTTGTTGTCGTATGGGCTGACGCCGTTAAGTGAGCTTGCGCAGCAATGGCAGGATTCGCCTGCTGTAAAGTTATTGCCTCTGCACAGTGGGGAAAAAATATTATTGGCCTTTCGCTTTATTCTCGGTGCGGGACTGGAAAGCCAATATCAGCGCTATTGGGAGCCTGCGAAAGGGATGTGGTTGCAGCGCAGTACCCATACCTTGAAAATTGGGCCGCGCACCTTGGTTGCGGAGGCCGAAATAGAATTAGACAGAGCCTTTGTCAGTAATGACATGTCGTTGTCGTTTAATGGGCATACTTGGCGTGCCCAGTTGCTCAATAATGGTTTAATAAAAGATCATGGCATCCCCGGTTGGCGGGAACAGCAGGTTGAAGACGCCAGTTCAGGTTTATCGACGGTTTAATACTTTTGCTGGTTGCCCACCCCTGTATGAGAAGTAATGTGATGTTTTGGAAATTTTTGCTTATTAAAATGAAGACTTTTTTACTTGAAGGAATAAACGAGAGAAAAAAAGCCAAGAGGAAAAAAGCTAGGTGGCGTGAGGGAAATATTAACTCACCAATAGGCTGGCGTGTGTATCTGCTATTACTGTTGGCGTTGTCGTTGATGGTTAGCCCTGCATTAGCAGTAGATATCGAAGAAATTTATCGTCTGGCACAACGTTCAGATCATGTGATTAGAAAAGCAAAGGTAATTCGCGCGGGCTCGCAGGAAGTGGTTGAGCAGAGTCGTGCCCGGTTTTGGCCCAAAATTTCTGCGAGCACTTTTTATACGCAAAATGCACAGGAACGCACCGTTCATAATTTTAATAATACGGTGCTGTTTAATAGTAATCCTGAATACAATAGTAGCGGCTACAGCGTCAGCATTACGCAATCTTTATTTGATTATGACGCGATGGTTAATAGCGAACAGGCATGGGCGCAACATGCCTTGGCCGATAAACAATATGATGAAACGGACAACCTTTTGCTGTTGCGGGTTATTACCGCGTATTTGGGCGTGCTGGCGGCCAAAGAAGAAATTCGTTATCGAGAACAGGAGTTGCAAACGCTTAAAAAACAACTTGAGCAGATGGAGTATCGTCTCAAATTAGGCATTAGTGCAAAGATTGATGTCAGTGAAGCCAAAGCGGGTTATGACCTGGC
>NVUB02000213.1 GCA_002401775.2 Ectothiorhodospiraceae bacterium | reverse complement strand
TCGGCGTAGTTGTCGCAGGTGCAGCATTAGCAGGTGGCGGGGGAGGCGGTGGTAGTGACACCAATGAACCCACCACCTCAACAGGCATCGTCACTATATCCGGAGCCGTACCTTAAAGGCTGGCCATAATCGGATGTAAAAATCGTTTCTTTAAAACGATAGTAAAAAAACGATAGTAAAACAAAACGATAGTAAAACAATAAAAAACCGACAGTAAAACCCAGAAAATAGTTTTGCCTACAGCGCGAAACATCAAGCGAACCAACACTGAATGGCGCGCCGTGGGGTAGTGTTGAACAGAAACTTAAAACGCCACACCCAAAACGAATTATATATAACAAAATAATAGCAGCACAAATTAAACAGGAAGTTAATATGGAAGTTCAACAAAAAATACAGCAATATAATCAGGCCTCAAAGAAAGGCCTCAGCCAGAGAGTATGCCGAAGCCTGAGCTTATTGCTAATAAGCGTATTTCTCATCGCCTGTAGTCAAAGTTCCAATCCTGAAAATGGCACAATTTCGGGCGATAAACTTAACGCCCCAATTCCAAAAGCCCTTTCAGATGAGTTGTTGACAGAGACAAACCTCATCGTCGACGTTATTATTGATGGAAATACCGACAACCCAACGCGCGTTGAAAACCTTGTCGTAGATGCCAGCAACGGAACCTACACGGGTAACATACCCGAATTTCCTGCAGGCCCACATACCATAATTCTTGTATATTCCATCAACGATCCCCTTCAGGGAATTGTAGAAATTATCAAAACTTCAGACATAACGGTTGATGTGGTCGTTAATGAAGAAACCCCTGCTGATATTTCAAATACAGAGCTTACTTATACAGACACCGATGGTGACACCTTTAATAATCTCTATGAGTTAACGATTGGTACCGATGTTCGAGTTAAACATTTCCGTCTCAGTGGTCAAATCGAAAACCTCTCAGGCAGTGATTTCATCCTGCAAAACAACGGAGAAGAGAATCTTACCGTTACTCCAATGGATGCTGAAACAAACAACTTCACCGTAAACTTTACCTTCAACAACTTAACAGCCATAGGCAGTAACTACAGCGTCACGATACTGAGTCAGCCCAGCAGTCCTGAACAAAATTGTATCGTCACTAATGGAACAGGCACCATTAATAGCAACACTGCCAGTAATGTTTCGATTATCTGTACCTCCCAAACTTATTCAATAGGGGGCAGTATCTCAGGACTCACCGGTACAAATAGTGGCCTTGTGTTACAAAATATAAACGACAGTGACAGCAACCCCGAATTACTCGGTGTTGACAGCAATGGCAACTTTACCTTCAACAGCCGTGTCGAAGACGGTAGAAATTACAACGTTACTGTCGCCACCCAACCTAACAGCCCACCGCAAATCTGTTCAGTAACCAATGGTAATAAAACCGTCGGTGGAGAAGATATTGGCGATGTTTCTGTCATTTGTGCCAGTAATGCATTCAGCGTTAGCGGTAACGTAAGCGGGCTGTCGGGATCTGGTTTGGTATTGCAAAATAACAGCGGTGATAACCTGGGAATTGTAAGTAATGGAAACTTCACCTTCAACAGCCAAGTTGCCAATGGCGGTGGCTACAGCATTACCGTAGAAACTTCCCCTAGTACGTTAAGTCAAAACTGTACCGTTACTAATGGTAATGGCACCATCAGTGGCACAGTGATATCTAACGTTATGGTCGCTTGCGAGGTCAGTAAGTTTACTGTGGGTGGTACCATTACAGGTTATCTCAGCAATGGGCTTTCACTGCAAAATAATAATGGAGACACTCTTTCGGTTAGCGGGAATGGACGATTTACTTTTAGCACCCCTCTTTTTGATGGTAGCAGCTATAGCGTTGCTGTACTAAGTCAACCCGTTAACCCAGCGCAGTTATGCGTAGTTTCTAATGGAGCGGAGTGGCTTGCGGGCACAGAAATTTCTTCTGTCAGCATTAATTGCAATTCAGTACCAACTGCCAGTAATGTCACAATTACCGCTAAAAATGGTGGAAGCGTCGCCGTGGGCGACAACTTAATAGGGGGTTATAGTTACTCCGATGTTGAAAGTGATTTGCAGGGTACAAATATTTTCCGCTGGTTACGTAATGGCATCGCTATCATTGGAGCCACGTTCGATAATTACACTCTTGTCGCGGGTGACAGTGGTGAAACCATTACTTTTGAAGTTACACCTGTTGCATTAACGGGTGCCGCTAAAGGTTTGCCGACAACCTCGGCAGGCTTATTAATTGGGAATAGCGCACCTACTGCGAGCGAAGTAATCATTATTGACAATAACGGCGGCAGCGCCGTGGTTGGTGATACCTTAAACGGTGATTATAAATATGCCGATGCGGATAATGACACAAAAGGAACAAGCACATATCAGTGGCTGCGCGATGGAACAGCCATTACTGCTGCCACGTCTGCTACTTACATCTTAGTTACAAGTGACAGCGGAAAGATCATTACTTTTGAAGTTACGCCTGTTGCAACATCAGGAACAAAGGAAGGTAGCCCAGTAACTTCAGTAGGCATTTCAGTGACTAATAGCGCTCCCGTCTTTACCAGCAGCGCTGGAATCAATGCCGCTGAAAATTCACTAATTACGGGTTACACCGCCGCAGCAACCGACCCAGATGGAGAAACCGTCACATATAGCTTAACAGGAGGGGAAGATCTGGGGTCGTTCGAAATAGAGGCGACAAGTGGCATATTAACTTTCAGTGCATCACCAGATTTTGAACAGCAAGCAGACAGTGACGGTAATAATGATTACATCGTAGAAATTACCGCAACGGATGGTTTAAACCCCGTTACTAAGATGGTGACTATTTCAGTAACGGATATCTTGGATATAACCGCCACTACTACCGGTATAAAAACAATTCAATTTCGTTGGTCGGACTACGCAGGAGCAATTAGCTACAAATTATTGGTTAACCCCGATGGCGCATCAGGCTTTACCGTACTGGAAGATAATATAACAACCCCATACTCCACCATTGAAATGTCAGTGCATTTGACGGACTGGGTTAATGCTAGCTATATGCTAGAGGCATATAACGGTACCGGAAAAATTGCAACATCGGCACCAATCGATATTACTTCG
>NVUB02000212.1 GCA_002401775.2 Ectothiorhodospiraceae bacterium | reverse complement strand
TTCCTGGCGAAGGCTCAAGCTATCGTTTTCGCACATTGCCAATGCGCGCAATGGTGCGCCATCACATAACGTGAGCAAGTCTTCAACATTAACATCCGCTCCCAAGCGACTGAGTCGGGGGGCTAACCAAGCGGTACTGACTGCGGAGTCAGGGCGTTGAAACACCACCTGTTGGCAACGGCTGCGAATCGTGGGTAGCAGAAGCGAAGGTTGGCTGCTGAGCAATATCAGCAAGGCACCATCCGTGGGTTCTTCCAGGGTCTTCAGCAGACTATTAGCCGAGAATCGATTCATGGCTTCAGCGGGGTCAATAAAAACGATCTGGCGTCCACCATAGTGGCTTTTAAGGGCGAAAAAATTACCCACGGCCCGAATCCGGTCAACGGGTATGGCTTTGCCCGGTTCTTCTGGCTCTACCCAGAATAAATCAGGGTGCGTTTTTGCGGCCAGCAGTTTGCAGGCACTGCACGATCCGCAAGCCGAACCCTCATCCTGTGGTGACGAGCACAGCAAGCTATGGATCAACGCCTTGGCAAAAGTCGCTTTGCCGAAGCCGGCTGGGGCTGTAAAGAGCAAGGCATGTGGCAAACTATCGGAACGAGCACGTTCCAGCAGATCATTCCACTGCGACTGCTGCCAGGGTAAAGGTAACGTCATTCAGGATAACCCTCTCGCTTTCCCATTCTCCCCGTTCAGACACGGCTTTAACACTGCCGCAATCTGCTGCTGAACCTGCGCAATATCTTTTGAAGCATCAATGATACGAAACCGCTCCGGTTCCGCCTCGGCACGATCGCGGTAGGTTTGACGCACACGTTCAAAAAATGCCTGTTGCTCACGTTCAAAACGATCCAGTTCGCCGCGCTGCCCAGCGCGTGCCATGCCTTCGTCGACGGGCAAGTCCAGCAACAGTGTCATATCTGGCCGAAGACTACCCTGCACCCATTCTTCCAGCTGTGCAATGCGTGACAGATCAATACCGCGACCACCGCCCTGATAGGCGTACGTTGCATCGGTAAAACGATCACACAACACCCATTCGCCTTTCGCCAACGCCGGACGGATAAGCTGCGCCAGATGTTGGGCGCGTGCCGCAAACATTAATAACAGTTCGGTGTCGGAATCCATTGCCGTTTGGCGATGATCGAGCAACAATCCGCGAATCTGCTCACTCAGGTCGGTACCGCCCGGCTCGCGCGTCACCTGCAGGGTTTTGCCTGCCGCTTCAATCAATTGCTGCACATAGGCCATTTGCGTGCTCTTGCCGGCACCTTCGCCACCTTCCAGCGTTATGAAAAGACCGTTATTCATCATTAACGCTACTTGGACTTGGCTTTGGGCATGGATGAAAAAGGACGCACCCGTCCTCCCAACTGATATTCCACCACGGCGGCATTGTGTTGTTTCAGGTTGGCAGAAAACTGGTGGCCACCATCACCACGGGCAACAAAGTACAGGTCAATACCCGGCATGGGGTTCAGCGCCGCGAGAATGGCTGCTCGTCCCGGCATGGCGATCGGCGTGGGCGGTAACCCTCGGCGTAGATAGGTATTGTATGGCGTATCTTTGCGCAAATCGCGGCGACGAATGTTGCCATCAAAAGAACGGCCCAAGCCATAAATCACCGTTGGGTCGGTTTGCAGGCGCATTCGCTTTTGTAAACGGCGATTAAACACCCCGGCAATCTGTTTTCGCTCACTGGGCAAGGCCGTCTCTTTTTCAACAATCGACGCCATTATCAATGCTTCATAAGGGGTTTTAAATTCCACATCAATGGAGCGATCATCCCAGTTTTCTGTCAAGAATTGCTGGGTGGCATTGTAGGCTCGCTGCAAAAAAGCGACGTCTGTGGTGAGCCGGGGAAAATAATACGTATCCGGTAAAAACAGCCCTTCCGGGTGCTCGCCTGGATGACCGATTTGCGCCATGATTTCTTCATCGCTGTAGTCCGACAACGTGTGCAGAAAGTATTCGTTACTGTGTACTGCATCCATCAGCTGTAGAAAATTCCAGCCTTCCACCACCGTAATCGCATATTGCAGCATTTCACCATTGGTAATCTGTTCCAGCATTCGCCTAGGCAGGACACCGGCATTGAAGCGATATTCACCCGCCTTGATGTCGTTCGCCATGCCTTCCGATTTACCCAGCCACACCAGATACGAAGCGGAATCGATAACCCCTCGACGCTCAAGATCCCGTGCCACATGGGTAAGGGTTTTACCCGCTTTAATCTCGTAACGCAGACCTTCATCGCCAACCACCAGCGGTGAATTTACAAATGAACGGTAATCCATCAGCACCCAGGCGCCCGCCAAACTACTCAGCAGCACCAATAACCCCGCTAACCTGAAAAAGCCCCCCTTTGCGAATTTAGACATGGGCAGGTTCTCCTGTATTAGCGTCATCACCCACATGAAATCCCAGCGCAGCACTCAAGCGCCGGGTCACTGATCCAACCGCATAATCCTGAGACATAAAACGGCGCACCGGCCATATTCCGATGAGGCTGTTGCTGAGAAATAGTTCAGAAGCTTGTTGCAGATCTGTCAGCGCTAGATCTGTTTCGCGGACGGGAATATCCAGTTGTTGTGCCGTTTCAAGAATGCGCTCACGCGTAATACCGGCAACACCACAGCGTGAAAGATCGGGGGTCAATAATACCGTCTCACCTTCTA
The DNA here is from genome assembly GCA_002401775.2 of Ectothiorhodospiraceae bacterium. Lineage (GTDB taxonomy): Bacteria > Pseudomonadota > Gammaproteobacteria > SZUA-152 > SZUA-152 > SZUA-152. The sequence goes on along the minus strand of NVUB02000212.1, from coordinate 745 downwards.
CCTCAGTGGTCGCGTTATTCGTCGCCTTTTTATGATGACTCAGTACCGTTTTTATACAAAACACGTTGCTCATCGTACCCTCAATGACATTATTATTATTATCGAGCATCAGACCTTCGGCAATACCGGGGTCATCCCACTCTGCTCGCGCCAGCACTTGCTCAAGGCGATTAAGATGCTTAATCCCTGCCAGAGTGACGTTATGGCCCAGCCGCATGTCACACAGGCGCACCGTCACTCCTTGCCGCCAATAGCTCTGGGGGAACGTATTTGCAGGATACTCTTCGGCAGGAAATACCGTTAATACGCGAGTCGCTTCCAGGTTTCCCTTTACCGAATAGCCGCGCCCTCCAACGCCACGGGTCACTGTTATTTTCAGCGTTCCCAGGCTCACCCCGGCTGACAATTGCTCAGATTCAGAGGACAACGTTGCAACATCAGGCATCGCTATGCCGAGTCGCTCACAACCTCGGGTTAACCGACGCATATGACGTTGCCAATGCTGTACCGCACCATCCACAATTTGCAGCGTTTCAAACAGACCATCTCCGTACTGGAATCCACGATCCAGCACCGAAATATGTTCCGTTGATTGACCGTTTATAAGGAATGTTGGCAATGGCCGTGCTCTGCTTGCATGTCGTTCATCGATACGCGGGGGCTCTCACCCACTCGGGTGCAGAGAATAACACACCAAAGACGCTGTAGTGGTCATTAGAAACCACCCGTATTGTTTTGATATTGA
>NVUB02000211.1 GCA_002401775.2 Ectothiorhodospiraceae bacterium | reverse complement strand
ACTGGTCACAAAGACTAACTCTGTAATTCCAGCGGCGATTGCTTCTTCCGCCGCATACTGAATCAACGGTTTATCAACGATGGGCAACATCTCTTTCGGATTTGCTTTGGTCGCTGGCAGAAAGCGTGTGCCCAGGCCTGCAACGGGGAAAACCGCCGTTTTAATAATTTGCGTCATAATGAGATCATCATCCTTTTGATTTAATACTTTGCCACGCTGTTATATCGCCACTGTATTATCCAATGACATATTGCCAAAGACAGGTTTACTATTAGCGTAATAACTTTGCTTTTCAGCTAAAAACAAAGGGGCTAGAAGCCCCTTTGTTTTACGACAAATCAACATATCGTTTTTCAGCTACGCTAGCGGCTTACTCTGCATCAACTGCTTTCATACTGAGACGAATACGGCCTTGTTTGTCAATTTCCAGCACTTTGACTTTGATAATGTCGCCTTCGGATAACTTGTCACTGACATTTTCCACTCGCTCTTCCGAGATTTGAGAAATGTGTACCAGACCATCTTTGCCCGGTAAAATGGTGACGAATGCACCAAAGTCCATCAACTTGGCAACCTTACCTTCATAGATGACGCCAACTTCTACGTCTGCGGTAATCTGCTCGATCAGTTTCAGTGCCTGTTCACCGGCGGCGCTATCGACCGAAGAGATTTTGATGGTGCCATCGTCTTCGATATCCACGCCCGCACCCGTTTGCTCTGTGATGGAACGAATGGTTGCACCGCCCTTACCGATAACATCACGAATTTTATCCGGATGGATTTTGATCGTGAGGTAGCGAGGTGCGAACTGTGACATTTCAGTGCGGGTTTCAGCCAGCACTTTGTTCATTTCTTCCAGAATGAACATACGTCCTTCAGTCGCCTGGCTCAAAGCCTGCTTCATGATTTCGTGTGTGATCCCGGTGATTTTGATATCCATCTGCAAGGCAGTAACACCGGTAGCCGTACCAGCAACCTTAAAGTCCATGTCACCTAGATGATCTTCATCACCCAGAATGTCGGACAACACGGCAAAGCGGTCGTCATCTTTGATCAAGCCCATAGCGATACCAGCAACAGGGGCTTTCAATGGCACACCGGCGTCCATCATCGACAGGCTGGAGCCACAAACAGAGGCCATGGAGCTAGAACCGTTGGACTCGGTGATTTCAGACACAACACGGATCGAATATGGAAAATCTTCGTTACTTGGCATAACCGCAGCCACGCCACGTTTTGCCAATCGACCATGGCCGATTTCACGACGTTTAGGGCTACCCACAAAACCGGTTTCACCGACGCTGTAAGGAGGGAAGTTGTAATGCAACATGAAGTGTTCTTTACGCTCACCTTCAATGGCATCAATTAACTGTGCGTCACGTGCGGTACCGAGTGTGGTAACCACAATGGCCTGCGTTTCACCACGGGTAAACAGGGCTGAGCCATGTGTGCGCGGTAAAATACCCACTCGCACGGTAATAGGACGCACCGTGCGAGTATCACGACCATCAATACGGCGTTCACCGGCTAACACACGGCTACGCACAATGTTTTTCTCCAGTTTACCAATCGCTTCTTTTACATCGGCAATGGCATAGGTGGATTCATCACCTTCCGGACAAACCTGATCAACGATAGTAGAACGAATGCCACCCAACTCATCATAGCGTGCTTGCTTGTCACTGATTTGGTAGGCATTGGTCAAGGTCGATTCACCGGCGTCTTTTACCGCAGCAGCCAATGCTTGATTGATTTCCGGTGCAGCCCAGTCCCAGGCAACCGTTTCCGCTTCAGCAACCAATTCTTTGATCGCTGTAATGATTATTTGCATTTGCTCGTGGCCGTAAGTGACGGCACCCAGCATGACGTCTTCCGCCAATTCCTGCGCCTCAGACTCCACCATTAACACGGCGTCAGAAGTACCGGCAACGACGAGATCCAATTGCGATGTTTCTAATGCTGTTTTGGTGGGGTTCAATATATATTGACCATCGGCATAACCCACACGAGAGCAACCAATAGGGCCGGCAAAAGGAACGCCAGACAAACTCACGGCGGCCGAGGCACCGATCATTGCAGCGATATCAGGATCGATTTCAGGGTCAAGTGACATGACCGTAGCAATGACCTGAACCTCATTCACAAAACCTTTAGGGAACAAAGGACGCAGCGGACGATCGATGAGACGACTCGTCAGTGTTTCTTTTTCACTGGGACGCCCTTCACGCTTGAAAAAACCACCCGGGATTTTACCGGCGGCATAAGTTCGTTCTTGATAGTTAACCGTCAGGGGGAAAAAGTCTCGACCAGGTTCAGCTTTTTTCCGGGCAACACAGGTTACGAACACGGATGTGTCTCCCATGCTCACCATTACGGCTCCGCCGGCTTGGCGGGCGATTTCACCCGTTTCAATCGTTACGGTTTGATCGCCAAATTGTACGACTTTTTTAATAGCCATTTTTAAATGGATTCCTTAAAAGTGAATGCGTGAGTTCATGCGGGTTAGTATTTTTTACGGTCTTGCTTATTTGTTTGTTGTAATGAGCAATGTACTGAGTATTAGCAGTATGAGATTTTTCTCATTGCATTATACGCAACTCTTCACCGACAAAAACCCTGCATGTGACGCTCAACTGAATGCGCACATGCAGGGTTTTGTGGTCATCGTCGTATCAACAAACGAAGCGATTAACGACGCAAGCCAAGACTGGAAAGCAGGCCGCGATAACGCTCAGAATTTTTCTTCTTGAGGTAATCCAGCAATTTACGACGGCGACTCACCATGCGCAACAAACCCTGGCGCGAATGATGGTCATGAATATGTCCTTTGAAATGATCGGAAAGATCATTGATACGCGCGGTTAACAGCGCGACTTGAACTTCAGGGGAACCCGTATCGGTATCACCACGGGCATGATCTTTCACAATTTGTTGTTTCTGTGCAGCATCTAAAGACATGAGAGTCTCCTAGTAAAAAGGAATAAGAATAATAAGTTTCCTCGCAAGCCGGCTACTAGGCCCAGCATTACGAGCGAGCGAATTTTACCTCATTTCGCGGCTGTTCACCACGAAAATGGTCGTTTAGCCATTATTTTCTGGTTTTTCAGGGTTATTTTCAAACTTATGAGCTTTTCAACAGCCGTTTGGGAGCCACCCTGCCATCGTCTAGTACGGTACCCAACCCCAAAAAACGTTCATCACTGGCATAAAGCCGCACCCATCCTCGGTCTTTCAGTTGCGGTACAAACACAGGCTGTCCCTGACAAAGGTAGAAACTGGCATCTTCTGAAAGCCGTACTTCCGGCCAGTCTGGTAGCGCCGACTCCATGGGCAGCAATAGCGCGTCCAACGCCGATGGGCCAGATTGTTCGGCAAGTGCCTCGAGTTCATCAAGGCTGTACATTTTATGGTTATCCAGCGCACCAACACCGGTTCGGCGCAATTTAATGATGTGTGCGCCACAACCTAATGCTTCACCAATGTCCTCAGCAAGAACACGAATATACGTCCCCTTGGAAGAACGCACGGTTATGTCCAGTTCGGCACCTTCAAGGCGCAGCATTTCCAATGAATGTATCGTGACTTCACGCGGTTCGCGCTCAACTTCAATCCCCTGATGAGCGAGTTTGTACAAGGGCTGGCCATTCTGTTTGATGGCCGAATGCATAGGAGGTATTTGTGAAATTTTCCCCAGGAAACGCTCAATGACCTCACGTACCTGAGATTCTGTAATTGATTCAATGGAACGGGTTTGCAGAATAACGCCGTCAGCATCGCCACTGTTGGTTGTTTCACCCAGTTTGACGGTTGCCTGATATTCTTTGTCTGCCGACAATAAAAATCCGGAAATTTTAGTCGCTTCTCCCAGGCACAATGGCAACATTCCCGTGGCCAACGGATCCAGGCTGCCCGTGTGCCCAGCTTTATTGGCATTAAATAAGCGTTTAACCCTTTGCAATGCCGCATTGGAGGTAATTCCAATGGGTTTATCTAACAGCAAAACTCCATTGACCTGTCGGCCATGGTTACGTCTTCGAGCCACGCTAATACTCCAATTGTTGTTAATCCTAAATATTTCAGTTGAAACACAAAAGCCCTCGCACTCCACAGCTGGCTCTCTTAAGCGAGCTTTTGGTGCTTGTCTTTTTTCGCTCAGCGGAAATCATGAAGGTAAAGGTAAATGACTGAAAAAGAATGCTTATGAGTCGTTGTTATAAACCATTAGCAGACATTGTGTGTCGGGATTAAGACGTTTTGGTGCTAGGTTCACCGTTATCAGAATCATTTTCAGCATCACTTGCGGCGGCGCTGTTAATCAAATCCGTCAACCGGTTACCTTGTTCCATCGAAGAGTCATAGATAAAAATCAACTGAGGAGTCGTGCGCAGCTTTAAGCGACGCGCTAAAGCCGTTCTCAGGTAACCCGCCGCCTTATTGAGCACTTTGGCAGTGATTTTGGCTTGCTCATTGACTGTAGGAACCTCACTGGGTGCCGACTTCTCTCCCAATGCCCCGCCCATGGACGTGCCCAGAACCGTAAAATAAATGCGCGCGCGCTCAAATTCATGAGTGACGTCTACACTGGTCACCGTGACCATGCCCACACGCGGATCGCCCAATTCCATTTGTATGAGCTCAGCCATATGACGCTGAATCTGATCCGCCACTCGACGTGTACGGCTAAACTCTTTCGCCATGCTTTTTAATCCTACCGTATATCAACATTTTAATAAGAATAGTAACTCGCCGACATGCATCGGCGAGTTACTACGCGTACTTTTAAACCAGTGCGTTTTAAGCAGTACCTTTTAATCAGTACCTTTTAATTAGTACCTTACAGTGTGCGTTTCACCAACACTTGCTCAAAGACTTCGATCTGGTCACCAGGTTGTACATCATTATAGTTCTTCACACCAATACCGCATTCGGCGCCAGAACGAACTTCCTGCACATCGTCTTTAAAGCGACGCAAAGATTCCAGCTCACCTTCGTAGATCACCACGTTGTCACGCAATACACGAATCGGGTTGCTACGTTTCACCGTACCTTCGGTCACCATACAACCTGCAATGGCACCCAGTTTCGGTGAACGGAACACATCGCGTACTTCAGCCAATCCAACGATCTGCTCTTTATATTCCGGTGCTAACATACCGGTAAGGGAGTTTTTCACTTCATCGATGGCATCGTAAATGACGCTGTAATAATGAAGATCAATACCTTCTTCTTCAATCATACGTTTCGATGACGCATCGGCACGAACATTAAAGCCGATCATTACTGCCGATGACGCAACAGCAAGATTGACGTCCGACTCGTTGATACCACCCACACCACTGGCGACTATTTTCACGCGCACTTCATCCGTTGACAAATTAGTCAACGAATCGCTCAAGGCCTCAACAGAACCCTGCACATCGGCTTTCAACACCAGGTTGAGCGTATTAACTTCACCCTCTTCCATCTGCGAGAACATATTTTCCAGCTTGGCTTTTTGTTGACGGGCGAGCTTCACGTCACGGAACTTGCCTTGACGGAACATGGCCACTTCACGCGCTTTGCGTTCATCCGCCACCACCAGTACTTCATCACCGGCACTCGGTGCGCCAGACAGGCCCAGCACTTCTACAGGAATAGAAGGGCCAGCATCCTTAACCGTTTTACCATTTTCATTCAATAAAGCACGGACTCGGCCATATTCCTGACCCGCCAAAACAATATCGCCCTTACGCAACGTGCCGCTTTGTATCAGTACCGTCGCCACCACACCACGGCCTTTATCAAGGCGTGATTCAATGACAACACCGCGTGCTGGCACATCAGTAACCGCTTTAAGTTCAAGGAGTTCGGCTTGCACTGAAATCGCTTCCAGCAATTGCTCGATGCCTTCACCCGTGTGAGCGGAAACATGAATGAACTGAGTATCACCCCCCCAATCATCCGGCACCACTTCTGCGGCGACGAGTTCCTGCTTAACGCGATCCGGCTGCGCATCTTCTTTATCAATTTTATTAACGGCAACAATAATTGGCACGTCAGCTGCCTTGGCATGCTGAATGGCTTCTTGGGTTTGCGGCATAACACCATCGTCTGCTGCTACCACCAATACCACGATATCCGTCGCTTTTGCCCCGCGTGCACGCATGGCGGTAAACGCCGCATGTCCCGGTGTATCAAGGAAGGTAATCGGGCCTTGGGCTGTTTCGACGTGATAAGCACCAATATGTTGAGTAATACCACCCGCCTCGCCTGCGGCCACTTTGGCCTTACGGATGTAATCCAGCAAGGAGGTTTTACCGTGGTCAACGTGACCCATAATGGTAACGGCAGGTGCACGGGTAATTTCTTCGCCGACAATTTCAAGTGTTTCCAGTAATTCCTGCTCAACAGCATCATCGCTGACCAGAACCACCTTATGCCCCATCTCTTCCACGACAATGCTCGCCGTTTCCTGATCCAACACCTGGTTGATGGTCACCATGCTGCCCATGCCCATCATGACTTTGATCACTTCAGCGGCTTTAACGGCCATTCTTTGTGCAAGGTCACCGACTGTAATCGTTTCTGAAACAGAGACATCACGCACTACCGGTGCCACTGGCTTTTCAAACCCGTGCTCCGTCGGTGCAGCAGCAACGGCTCCACGACGGCCACCGCGTGTTTTTTTCTTGCGGCGACCAGACGTGCTTTTATTAACATGTAATTCTTTTCGGCCGTACTTTGTCGTCGCGGCTTTTGCCGGCTTATCAGTACGTTCGCGTTTGGCTCCGCGCTTATCCGTAGACTTTTCTTCCTTCGCTTTAGGCGTAGAGGCAGTCTGAGTAACGGCAACAGCGGCTTCTTTTGCAAGCGCTTCTTCTTTCTGCTTTTTCACTTCAGCTTCAGCTTTACGCTCCAGCTCTGCTTTTTCCTCTGCTTCTTTTGCTTCAACGACATCTATACGGTGTTGACGCTCTGCTTCAGCCACCTTTTCTTCATCAATGCGAGACTGAGCAATTTTATCCGTTTCAGCTTTGAGACGATCTGCCTCGTCAGAAACAACTTCGCTTCGTTTCACATAAGTGCGTTTTTTACGCACTTCGACGTTAACGGTTTTCCCGCGAGTGGCTGTTCGACCTGAACCACCAGGCTGTTTCAACTCACTGACTGACTTACGCCGCAGGGTAATTTTTTTCGGTTCGTCAGATTTCACTTCACCACCCCCATGGGTGTCGCGAAGAAAATCCAGCAACTTCATTTTTTCAGTATCGCTAACGGTCTGTTCTCCGCTGTCAAAAGACATGCCTGCTTTATCCAGCTGACCCAGCAATCGATCCACCGTGACACTCAGGACCTCGGCTAATTGTTTTACGCTTACGCCTGTCATAACTTCCCCCAATGCCTTAACCCTGTTGCTCAGCTGTAGTAGTAGCAGCATCTTCTGCAAACCACGGTGCTCTCGCGGTCATGATCAACTTGCCTGCTCGCTCTTCATCCATCTCATCAATTTCCATTAACTCATCGACCGACTGTTCTGCCAGGTCTTCCATTGTAATCACATCCCTGCTCGCCAATACGTAGGCCAAGTGCTGATCCATACCTTCCATGGTTAACAAATCTTCCGCTGGCGTCTTCTTTTCCAGAACTTCTTCTTTCATCAAAGCCTTTGTTAACAATACGTCTTTAGAACGATTACGCAGTTCCATAACGATGTCTTCATCGAATTCTTCAATACCCATCATTTCTTCTATTGGTACGTAAGCAATTTCTTCGATGCTGGTAAAACCTTCCTGTACAAGGATATTAGCGAACTCTTCATCAACATCCAGCTGCGCCATAAATAATTTTTGCGCCACCTGACTTTCCTGTTCACCTTTTTCCGACAACTGGGTATCGGACATTACATTGATTGTCCAACCGGTCAGTTCACTGGCAAGGCGTACATTTTGTCCACCGCGACCAATGGCCTGAGACAATTGCTCTTCTTCCACGGCGATATCCATTGCGTTATTTTCTTCATCAACCACAATGGAAACCACTTCCGCAGGAGACATGGCATTAATAACAAACTGGGCCGGATTATCATCCCAAAGAATGATATCAACACGTTCGTCAGCCAGCTCATTAGACACTGCACGAACCCGCGAACCGCGCATACCGACACAGGCACCCACAGGATCGATTCGGGCATCGTTGGATTTAACCGCAATTTTTGCCCGAGAACCGGGATCACGTGCTGCACCCAAAATCTCAATTAATCCTTCGCCAACTTCTGGTATTTCCAGTTTAAACAGTTCAATCAACAATTCAGGCGCGGTACGACTCACAAAAAGTTGCGGGCCGCGCATTTCCGAACGCACATCCTGCAAGAAACCTCGCAAACGATCTCCGGGACGGACGGCTTCTCGTGGAATCATTGAATCGCGAGTGACCAGCGCTTCAACATTTTCACCAAGGTCAAGAATAAGGTTGCCTTTATCAAGGCGTTTAACCACTCCCATTACCAGCTCACCAATACGGCCCTTAAAGGTCTCGACCACACGAGCACGTTCTGCATCACGTACTTTCTGAACGATAACCTGCTTAGCAGCCTGTGCGGCAATACGCCCAAATTTGGCGCATTCCATCGTTTCTTCAATAAATTCACCGGCCTTGATATCGGGATTCTTTTTCAGCGCATAGGTCAGTTTAATTTGAGTATCGGGGTCTTCAAAATCTTCAGAATCGTCCTCAAACACTTCCCAGGTACGGAAAGTTTCATACTCGCCCGTATCACGGTCAATGGCGACACGCACACTGATTTCTATGTTATTGAGCTTTTTACTGGCAGTCGCCAACGCTGCTTCAATCGCACTAAAAATTGTTTCCCTGTCGAGCCCTTTTTCATTGGACACGGCATCCACAACCATCAAAATTTCTTTGTTGTTCATCGCTATCTGCCTCACATACCCTTGGCATGCCCCTGGTATTTAACCCTGGGCGATTCAATTGCTGTCTTACAGCTACTTTTTTCCGCTACCTTTTTCACTACGCTCGTACCACTTTTTTAGTGCACGAGATACTGCTTACGGCTGCTGACAACATGCTTAACGCTGTTAACTATCTCAGCGGCCTATTAATTACTCTGCTGCCTATTGAATACGATTCTCTGACACTCAAACCAGCACATTAAAATTCTGGTATCAAATTTGCCTTGTCAATGGCATTCAAGCTCAATACCAGTTCATCCTCACCAATATTCACGATCACCTGCTCGTCTTCAACGCCTTGCAGGGTACCTCTAAACTTGCGCTGCCCTTTAATAGGTGACACCAAGGTTAATTTAGCTTTATGCCCCACAAACCGTTCAAAATGTGCCAGCGTATACAAGGGTCGATCAAGACCAGGAGACGACACCTCCAACTGGTACTGCTCCTTAATGATGTCCTCAACATCCAACACACCACTTATCTGGTGGCTGATACGTTGGCAATCTTTTACACCAACACCATTTTCTTTATCAATATAGATCCGCAACAAACTGCGCTTGCCTTGGCGGGCATACTCAACACCAACCAATTCACAATCCAGTGATTCAACCACCGGCGCGATTAATGACAGTATATGGCCTGGTACTTGTCGCACTTACTTTACTCCACGAAAAAGTGACTAACGCACTCTTTACATAATTAGATACTGGCTGTAAGCCACTAAAAAACAAACCTTTTTTCCAGAATTGCCTTTTCGCAAAACCAAAAAAAGGGCCCTAGGCCCACCGTCACAGCAACAACTTTTACACACGAATTATAGCGCCAGATGACCACAGTAAAAGGTGTGTCACCAACAAAATCTGCACCCTTCAAATTCGCTACTGCATGAACCTGAACCACGCCGAATCCAACGTTGGCCAAAATAACGTTAAAAAAAAACCACGTATACCGTGGCATTCGTAACACCGAATCAACTTATTGATCCAGCATTCCTGATCCCGGACAGGACCTTTCAACTTTACTGACACCAAAACATTATGGTGTTTGGTAACGAGTATGCCGTCCTGACCCAACATACGGCCAGATTTGGGTTGCCCCGTCTCCAGAGCGCGTGATTATACCTATTTAAATCAGAATGTAAATATAGAGCCTTGTCCATATGTGGATTTTAGCAAATTTGGTGCCGGCTGATGGTTTGGCCGGGTTTAAAAACTGCCCTATACCGTGAGCTTTCTGGAGCCTGCCTCTACGAGAATTTCGTGGTTGTCAGTAATGATGAATTAAAGCCAACTACGGGACATCTAGCATTATTTTTTGATATTTGCAGGTAACACGGATAAGTTTGAACTTGTGGGCTTACAGCGGTTGTAGCGGTTTGAAGGCTAAGCCAGATCGCCAGGCATCGTATAACTTGATTTTTTATGGTTGAGACGAAGACAAAATTAAAACGTGGAGACTTCAGCGACCGCATCGAACTGAAAGCATAATCCAATATCGGACATTGCCTTACTTCTTAAATTTTTGGTTGATAACCGAACAGGATTTGAAACTGGGAACGTCGAGCGGCTGCGCCGGATTGATAGCTGAACCCGATATCGGACATCGCCTTACTTCTTAAATTTTTGGTTGATAGTCGAACAGAATTTGAAACTGGGAACGTCGAGCAGCTGCGCCGGATTGAAGCTGAGCCCGGTGACGGGCATCGCCTTACTACTGATTTTCTCGGTTGGTAGTGGGGACAGGATTTTAACCTGTGACCTTCAGCGGCTGCGCCGAATGAAAGCTGAGACCGACCAAGTCGGGCCCCAAAACATCTACACTTCTCGGTTGGTAGCGGGGACAGGATTTGAACCTGTGACCTTCGGGTTATGAGCCCGACGAGCTACCGGACTGCTCCACCCCGCATCCGAGGTGGGGCATTCTACGCATCTGAGTTTAAAATACAAGCCCCATTTGAAAAAAAATAGAAACTTTCATTTTCTGCGTTCCAATTACGAACAATTACGAAGGGTTTATTGCGGTTTCCAGCAACACATAGGCAATCGCATATTCCGTTTCATCTGCCAGACTGAGATGAGAAGTACCAATGGCATACCCATCCAGTATTTGTTGTGCTTTCCCGGAAAAGGCTAACGTGGGCTTTCCCAGGGCATCATTAACAACCCCGATATCATGCAGGCTCAATCCATCCCGAAACCCGGTACCCAGCGCCTTAGCCGCTGCTTCTTTGGCCGCAAAGCGTTTGGCCAGAAACTGAGCTCGCCTGGCCTCTAGTGGCATACCACAAAAAATGGCTAATTCAGCTTCGGTTAAAATACGTGCTGCAAAACGTTCGCCGTAACGACTTAAATTTTCGACCATGCGCGGTATCCGCACAATATCGGTACCAATGCCAAATATCACGCGACTCTGGCCTCACGCATGAGCTGTTTCATTTCTCGTACGGCGGGCTGCAAGCCGCTAAATACCGCTTGAGCAATGATCGCATGGCCAATATTCAGTTCACGGATACCGTGTATCGCCGCAATGGCCTGCACATTGTGATAATGCAGCCCGTGACCGGCATTCACATGCAAGCCAAGCCCCATACCATGCTCTACTGCCTGCATTACCTTGGTTAACTCAAACTGATACTCAGCGGGCGTCTGGGCGTCAGCAAAATGCCCGGTGTGAATTTCAATGACAGGCGCTCCTACGGCGGCGGCGGCATCAATTTGTGCCGGGTCGGCATCAATAAACAGCGACACACGCACTTGCGCCTCGGCCAACTGTGAGCAGGCATCACGCATACGGTCTAACTGACCGACAACATCCAGCCCGCCCTCGGTGGTCAATTCCTCACGACGCTCAGGCACAAGACAACAATCCGAAGGGCGTATTCGCGCAGCGATGGCGAGCATGTCGTCCGTCACGGCCATTTCCAAATTCATTCGGGTTTGCAGGATATCGCTAAGCATTTCTACGTCACGATCCTGAATGTGGCGGCGATCTTCTCGCAAGTGCAAGGTAATGGCATCCGCACCCGCCTGCTCGGCCTCTATAGCGGCCTGAATCGGGTCCGGGTAACGAGTACCCCTCGCCTGGCGCAGCGTCGCCACATGGTCGATATTAACCCCCAGCAGCAGAGCTGTTGTCGAAAACGCACTTGCTGATGTGGGTGGTACGGAGTGAGCTGTCATTGCTTTGCTGCCTTTGTGGTTCTTAGGGGGTAGTGCTGAGTGCTGAGTGTTAAGTGTTAAGTGTTAAGTGCTAAGTGCTGAGGACTAAGTACTGAGGACTAAGTGCTGAGTGCTGAGTAAAAAACTTGCGCTCATCTTTCTTTGCGTACTTTGCGCCTTTGCGACCTTTGCGTTTTAAACACCGAAAAAAGGTAACCCACAATCCCTGTAGGTCACGTTACGCCGTTACGTGACGCAAATGCATATCCGAGCACCGCAGTAATCGGCCAAAATTGATTATCACGTAGCTACGCAATATGGCCTACAAGGTAAAATTAAAGTGAGAGGGTGAGACCGAAAATCACTAACCTAGCCCCCCATATATATTAGCCAGCCAGCAGATAAAGCGTCGATACCGGTCGAAGGGGGTTAAATACATCGAAAAACAATAACCCTAAGTTGTACTTCCGCTTCGTCCTACCAGATGTACAACTTCAGGTTACTCTGCTGTCGCACCCGGCCCCGGCGTTCTCATCCCAGGAAATCGTGCACCACAGACATGATACTAGCTCCACTCTCACAGAAAAGGTTGAAAATAGCTGTATAACGTTACTTTATTGAAAATATCCCCAAAATATGACAAGTAATCGAATCTGATCCTATTGAAAAAAGTAATTAATAAATTGGTCCATCTTGGTTTTTATTAAGCAGGGTCTCTCTATAAACATCGAGATAATTTGTGATTTTTAAGGATGGTTATCCTGTATACAGGGTTTCTCGCCATTGATAGTTTACTAAATTGTAGACACTCATCGATATAACCAATCCCTGTTAGTTCGACGAAGGTATTTCGCCCGCAAAAATCTTGGCTATTCAAGAATAGAACAAAGAAACTTGTTTAACTCAGAAAATTCATTTACTGACAGTTTTCCAGCAAAGTTTTCTCGAATTGAATCCCTGTAGATTGGCCAAATTTGGTTCATTAATTTAATGCCAGCACTGGTAATAATTATCCTATTGCCTCGTGCATCTTCCGCACTGGTGTAACGCTTAACGAAATGTTTCTTTTCCAATCTATCTAACAATCGGGAGAGGTTATGTTTATATAACAGTATTTTTTCACCAATCTCGTATTGTCGAAGCCCATCTTCCTTGACTTGAGATAATTCAAACAAAACATCATACCAAACCAGGGGTGGTAGATTATTAGTTTTTAATGTTTCTTCTACACGTGCCAGTAACAGGCGATGTGCCCGATGCAATTGTATCCAAGCCTGCGTGGCTTCTTTAGTCAGTATGCTACTCATTCAATAATAATAGGCTTTTATAGTTGCATTTGCAATCAATTCACTCTAAGCTGGATTGTATATGCAATTGCAACTATATTTTAAGCGGCTGTAAGTGCTAACGATATAGCCTCGCGTTTAAATTCTATAAATTACACCGAACAACATTTTTGAAAGTACAACGGATAATGAAATGGAGAGAGTAAAATGAAAGAATTATTTAGCTACGATTTACAGAATTATGGTCTACAAGACAGAATAGACCTCGCAGCATTTATTATTCGTCTAACATTAGGAATTATGTATCTCGCGCACGGTCTCTACGCTTATGTTGTATTCACACCCACAGGAACAGCTGCCTATTTTGTCTCGATTGGTTTGCCCGGTATATTCGCCTACTTAACAATAGTTGCTGAAATACTCGCGGGAATATTATTACTTGCAGGATATTTCAGTCGTCATATCGCGCTGGGAATGATAATAGTGCTACTCGGTAGCATTGTCTTTGTTCATGGTGCAAATGGCTGGGTATTCAGTAACGCCAACGGAGGCTGGGAGTACCCTGCGTTTATGATAGGTATTTCCCTAGCGATGAGATTTTTAGGTGACGGGGCGTACAGTCTTCGCTTATATTTTTATAAAAGCAACTAAGGAAGAACAATGAAGTAATCGATTGATGTTGGTTTATGGCCATTTCCCCAGCCACCTACAACCCGAAGTACAACTTCGGGTTATCCGCCCCCGGAATTCCAGAAAACCTCTCATCACAGTCATGATACTAGCTCGCCACTCTCAAGCAAACGCTGAAATCTGCAATATCCCCTCTATCCCCTCAAAATGGTGCAATTTGAACGTGAACCTACTTGATCTATAAAGAATTCATAGCTTTCATTAAGCTGGGTGCCCCGTTAAAGAAATCGACAAAACTAGTCAGGTACTAGGCCCTTGCTATCACTAGAAATAAACTGACAATACTAACGCACCAGCTCCAGCGCTAAAGTCGCTTATATTATTTTTTGTACGCGAACCAGAAGAGGTTGATTTTAAAACACTCTTGGAATAACTGAATAAATATTCTGCGCTTAAAGATATATCTTGGTTAACATAATATTCAACACCAACAAGCGCACTAATTCCGTACGCGCTCGACTCTGATTCACGTTTCGTTACGTTTTCTGATATAGAGTTTACCTTACTATAAAATACTTCAAACCCCATATATGGGGATACCTTTGACACGCTATCAATATGCCTTTCAACACCAAATGACACTTCATAGAAATCGCTTTCTGCATTAGAAGAAGTTACAGCACCACCATTATCAATAAATACTTCTAAATCACTATCTCCGAAATCAATACTTCCCGTGAGTGCTATATTATTATTTTTCCAGTATTTCCCACCTATTCCATATTTATAATCACTAGCCTCTAGCCCATTGAAACTGAAGTTTATTGATTTATCCCCCTCTTTTCGTGAATATTCAGTGCTAAAACACAGGACTGGTAACAAACACAAACATAATGCGGCACATCGTAACAACATATACATTCCTTAAAAAATTACTGTACTATTATGAGTATTTGGGGTGAATTTTAGGGCCAAAGCGCCCCAGATACAGGATCAGATTTTATTCTAACATATTGAAATTATCTGTTTTAATGTGATTGCTAAACATTAGCTCTTGTATGCCTAAAATAATTTTTTGGTCAGGTAGTTGAGGGTGAATATCCGAAAATTTATTCACGATGTTATGGATTGATTCCCCTTCTTGACAGATACCGAGTAGTTGTTCATATAGATGGTTTGAAAGATGCGTTGAGTCAAAATAGGTGGCTTCGGTCGAACATTCAACATTCTTAATTACCGTATGCGGATCAATAGAAATCGGTGTGCAGCGACGCTTCCAAAACAAGGAGTCCGTCCAGCGTGTTTCTCGTTGATAATATTTCCAGTGAGTTTGTAGATACTGATAAAAATCTTCGTGAATGCTTTTCTTAAAACTTTCTAATAACCCCCCATTCGAAAGCAACGCACTTAACGCAACGATAGCACCATGAACGCCACTACCAATAGCATGAGGAATCCCCGTCGAAGAAAGCGGGTCATGGGAGGCAACCGCATCTCCAACGGCACCCCAGTTTTTACCTCCCACTTGTTGCAAACAGGAAGAAAAAGATGAAAATACTTTTGGTGTATCAACAAATGTAACGCCAGAAATACGATTACTCGTCATTTCCAGACCATTCAGTAGCCTATTCCATTGTTTTGATTGAGCGGCTTTCATTCTATTCACAATATCAGCATCACTCATTAGCACAACTGATACACGATTTCCAGGAATCGGAGCCGTATACCACCAACCGTATTCGCAGGCTTCCACTTGAATACAGGACTCTAAACACGTGCTTTCTGGGAGCTGGCCTACGCGGCCAACACCCACAAGATGGTCGTGTATTTGCCGTGTGGCGCCAAGCTGTTTAGCCAGGGTTCCACGACGCCCCGTTGCATCCATCAAATATTGACAGTGAATTATCCTGAATGTTTTATCGGGGTTTTTAACATAAACTGCCCAATCATTTCCTGAAATTTGCTCACATCGGATAAAACGTGTTTTGGTAAACAACGTTCCACCCCGTTGCCGAAATGACTCAGCCAACATACGGTCGAAACGCCTCCTATCAAGACTCCAACCAGGCCCATGAAGCGTGAACATGTAATCCAACCCTTGCAGAGAATCCGACCCCCAAGCTGCCTGGCTTCCAAAGGATTCCAAAGATTGTTCCTGCTTAAACTGCTCCCAAATATCGAGATATTCCAGCAATGGTCGAATACCAGGACTTAATGACTCTCCTATTCTAAAGGATGTGTAGTCCGACTGTTCAACAACAGCAACAGATATTCCATCGCGCTTTAACAAGGTTATACCGGCAGCTGTGCCACTAGGACCACCCCCTATAATAACCACATCAAAATGATCGTCTTGGTAACTTGAGACACGCATTATCACGTTTTATTGACTTGAATTTTTAAGCGCCGCGAGTTGTCCGAATGTTTTACTATTTCGTTCACTCTCAACAAAATAAGGGTATTCTTCAGAACCTTGATTGACGATAAACCCCAAAGCATTCCAATTATTGATCATATCTTGAGTGGTATTAACGCCACGTTGGAACGGCACTCGCTGACCAGCGGGTATGATAGGTTGTCCGGCAATATTTGACACAATCGCATCAAGTACTTGATCCGCAGGCTCTAAACTTCCCGTAATGATATGCATAGGGCTTTGTGGTGGCCACCAGTAAACGTAATAAGCGGGAGGTACTTCAATACCCGTTCCGTCAGCAAACTGATTGATAGTTGGGTTAGTAATATTTGGCATTTGAACGGTACACTCTTGAAAGTCAGCTTGCCAAGGAATCGCCATCCGCTTGGTCAGGTCACCAGGTTCACATCCCTCTCCTTCTGCTTCATCAATAATCGTACTAAGACCATATTCTACATAATGTTGCTGAGTTTGAGCATTCCCACCATTATGGTGATGAGCAAGTTTAAATTCGATAGGGGCACTGTAAATCGATTTATTACGGGTAATCCACGTCGTCTCAATTCCTGGGGAAAACGGAGCACCAACACAATTACCAACACTGGCTTCATCCAGTTGCTCGGGCAATGTCTTCGATGCTGTTTCACCCACTACAAATTTACCGGCAGCCCATTGGTGCATGAAAAAATATTGCGTTGCCGAAAGCGTCTCAAATTTATAAATAGGCCCAGAATTCGTCACCGAGTTGTCGCCCGAATTGAGCGGCATTAAAGGAATACCATCCGATGAAAATAATTGGTTAGGCCCCTTATCAAGTTGTTGAGTTAACTTGCTGTAAGCTTCTGGTACAACGGGCACACGAAAGTAGTTGAAATACTTCAAACGATTTTTCTTATTTTCTTCTGAAGGATCAGCAAGATTAAAACCAGGGTTCGCAAAGTCGCTTAAGTAAGGGACGTCTGCGACCCAGCGATAAGATTGCATCCGTTCAATAATCGGTTTGATTTGCAGTGTATAATTAACGGTGTAATCAAGATTATAGCCATCCAATGGTGTATATTCTTTTTTATTAGAATGCGAATCTGTTGAGTAAATCGTGGGATCAGCCTTGAGATGGCGAATACCAACATTATACATTGTGTCGTATAAAGTGGTGATATTAACAAGTTCTGGAGCATACTTAGGGCTACCTACAATGAGCCAAGCTGAACCCGCATCAATTTTTGTCCCATCTTTCAACACGACGGTTGCCATAACAAACCCATCTGAGATATCATCCCAGTAACCGCCCGCTCCACGAAACGAATCGATCTTTGCATCACCAGTAACGTTTCCATATCCACCGAGTGCAATAAGATTTCCAGTATCATCCATTCTCAATTCGCCAAGAGAATTTATTTGAGATCCTCCTGAACTAATGGGTGGGAATGAACCATATTCATAATTTTCAGGAATGTTATAGCGTGAGAACTGAACCACATCACCAGGTACTTCAATTGTCCTGGGACCGGGATCAATTATCAGTTTCTTCCTTTCATCAGAATCAGTAACCGTCGGATTATTGACAGGAACGTGTTGGTTCAGATAGCTATTCTCTTGTCCGAATTCGAGATTTCCCTGAAGTTCGGAAAAAGTGTACCAAACAGCCTTTTTATTGGCGATATGAACGGTCCACACTATCTTTTCAATATCGTCATCGGATAATCTCAACTCCTGGTAGGCGTTATCTGTTTTTTTAAATATTCGAAACTTTTGTCCCTGCCTCTTGATTCTACCGACACTATCTTTATATTTATGGACAAACTTGCTCGTTACGCAACCTGATTGATCATATTCAATGGGCAACCCACCAATCGTTTCTGGTGATAAATAGAAATCATCAGGACTATTTCCAAGACGTGCG
Source organism: Ectothiorhodospiraceae bacterium (assembly GCA_002401775.2). Classification (GTDB taxonomy): domain Bacteria; phylum Pseudomonadota; class Gammaproteobacteria; order SZUA-152; family SZUA-152; genus SZUA-152. The sequence continues at coordinate 48,738 of NVUB02000211.1, read as the reverse complement.
ACACCGATCTTGGGATGAATTTCGTAGATATTTGACATACTCTCTCCTTGATTTTGCCTAAAAACACCTTAACAACAAAATATTTCCATTACCATTGAATAACTTGACTAGTGCCAGCCCTCTGGACTCACCACCCTATTTTCCCGAATTGGATTTAGCGCGTATATCGCTGACAAATCGGGAAATAGTTTCCTCATCCACTACGCAGGACTTGAATCGTCATTCCCACAGCGTTCCTGCTCTCTTATGGTTAGGTAGCGTTGAATAGCGTGCACAATACCGACCCAGATTCTGCATTACGCGAGAGCCCCGACCAAAACGGACACCCAGCCTAACCCTTGGCTACCCAATCAAGCAAGTCCAACAGTCTGCCAGTAAGGTAAGGTAAGGTAAGGTAAGGAATACGATTCTTGAAAACTGGGGGTTTTTACTGGCTTTCTGGATACCGGCCTACGCCGGTATGACGAGGAGAGGGGTTGGCGGTTCTTTTCGGCTTTTTCCGCATAGGTGATATCTGATGGAAGGGCGGGTTTGAAACTCGGCCCTACGGGTTCATTTTCAAGCGCTGGTACTTACGGGCACCTGCCCCGCTGAGTGGCCGACTACGGCCTGTCCTCTTGCCCTTAGTCCGCTACCTCCCCCACCCCATTCCCGTATACTGCTTATCTTATTCTTCGTTAGAGTCGGACATTATCACCCTTCTCTAAACGATTTGTTATGTGCGTTATTCATTCAAAATTCTCTCGTATTCATTTTTGGCGTCATCATCCACGGTAATACTTGCGGATTCTGCCCAGTGAACATTAGACCCGCGTTTTTTAATACCAGGAACCCAATATTCCTCTCCAGTTTCCTCATCAAAATGATTACCGGCTATGCCTCCGCCGTTGGAACGTTTAAGTGTTTTACCTCGATAGTAAACGCTACGTCCTGACTTTGAGAATGTAACCCAGCCAATTCGTGCATCAACACCGTCGATGTCACCGCCCTTGTTTTCGACGTACATCACACGGCGATTTTCACCTTTTGTTAATTGATTATTTTTCATTGTATATAACGTTTACCATAAACCGCGCGAACGAAGTGTAGCGAAGTGAGTATCGTTTGATGGATTTATTAGAGATCATGCTCTCTATATTTTGTGTAAGGCTGCATATGTAGGGATAAACATTCTTCAGAAGAGTGAAGTTCTTTCAAAGCAATCGCTGTGACGCCCTTGATAGAGGTAAATGCCCAGCGAGATAACTGGTGAGGTTGCAGCTGCGATACCCAATCGTAGTCGCTGTTGTCGATGCCCAAACATTGCAATAAACCGAGTTCTCTCAGGCGCACCATATTAACCGGTGTTCCGTGTGATGTTCCCGCTCGTATATGGGTGTAAAAGGAAGTTATTCGTATTTTTCCACGATTAGCCCACGAGTTTATCGTAGTCGCTATGATTCCCAATCCAAAACCATACGATATCTTTGTTTGATTCTACGGCTAGTGCGCGGTATGCCAGTCCAACTCGTGCAGACCAGAACCGGCCTATTTTTTTGAAATGTAACGATGGATGTTTCGGGTTTTCTTTGAGTAGTTCAAAGTTTTTATCAGCCAGTTTTTGAATAGGCTCAGGCAGAGAATGATAGCATTCCCAGAAACGTGGAGAAGCAAAATGCTTCAAAGCTCACTCGCTTTACCGGTTCGAAAATCATTGATTGCTTCATCTGCCAATTTATCGAGTTTGCCACTTTCAGTATCATTAAAAATTTGGCTATCCCATGCTTGGGCATCAAAATCGAAAAACCAGCATCGAAAAGACTCAAGCTCATTTTTACTAAGCTTTTCAATGTCTTGCTCTATTTCTTCAACCTTTCTCATGATTTATACCCTCGAATGCTTAGTGTAGTTTAGCAAATTTTGATGTTTATTGGGTGAATACTGCAAGCAAGGGGTTGGTCAACAGCAAACGATATAACGCTCTAAATTATCACAACCTAACCTTTAGTGGTCGCACAACCAATTAGGCGTGTTCCCAGCTCAGTTTTGCCGGAAACGCGTGGGCACAAACAACGTGCCCACCCTACAGGTTCATTCCCAGCAACAATCCGGGGCTGTACTTCCGCATGTCAATCACCGACGGTGATTTCATGTTCTTGGCTCGGTGGTCAATAAGATCGAAATAAAATACCTTGGATGTTTATCAATATAACGTATTTTAGCGAACCACAAATACAAGCAACTTCCTCCCCACGCTTTGCCCTCCCACCCCATTCCCGTACACTGTTTGTCTTATTCCTCGTTAGAGTCGGACATTAATGATGCTTATTACACGCTCTCCCCACTTTGCCTTTAAGTCTCTGGTGTTTTTGTTATTTGGCTTTGCTGCTCTGGTAGGGTCTAACGCCCAGGCTGACACGCTGTACCCGGAGGTTCACACGATTACGGATGGTACGAGCCTTGCGATTAGTTGTGACAATGCCTGGAAGGCGCTTAAGCAGTCGTCGGATGCGGATTCGTCTTCTGATCCCTCTCCAGGCACAACTCTCAGTTCGCTGCCGGACTCTCCGCCTAATGATGCTTTTCTTTGCATGGCTTTTTTAAGTGGGGTTATGGAAGCTAGTCAACACGCTAATAAGCAGGCTAAATTACGCTATTCTCTAGCGACGGATGGTAAGGGTGATCAGGCGGCTTTTAATGTTTATTGCTTTAACTGGCAGTTGTCTTACAAGAATATTATTGGCATCGTGCTGAGTTATGCGAATAACAATCCGGCGTATCTTCGGGGTCAGGCGCATGTATTGGTCATTAAGGCTTTACAAACGGCCTTCCCCTGCCGCTAACTACCGCTAATATGCGTATGAGTACGTGTTTCGATTAACACGACACGGAATAATAATCTTAAAACAGGATTTTTAACCATGACTATTTCTCGACTTTCCATTGATACCAGTGGTTTTATGAAAGACACCATTGGTGATGCCGGTATTACCAATGAAGAAATTTCTGCGCTGTCTCCGCGTCTCGATGGGCTACGCGCCAAGATTAAGGAGTGGCAAACGGGTGATGCGGTCAATTTTTTGAATCTTCCCAAAACCACTAACCTGGACGCGATTGAGCAGATGGGTCGTGAATGTGCGCACAAGTTTAAGACCACCATCGTTTTTGGTATTGGTGGCTCGTCTTTGGGTGGTGAAATGTTGGCCCGGACGCTGGGGCACCATAAGCCGCGTAATCAGGTGAAGTTTTACGACAATATTGATCCGCGTACTCTCAACGAGGTTAATGATGTTAATTGGAGTGAAACACTTTGCATGGTGGTCTCTAAGTCGGGTAATACTGCTGAGACTTTGAGCCAGTTTCTGACCGTGCTGCCCCGCATGGAGCGTTACCTGGGTGAAGCGGGTGTGCGTGAGCACACTATTGTGATCACTGAAAACAAGGATGGCGCGCTGTACAACATTGCTGAGCAGCTTGGTATTAAGCCTGTGGAACACCCTGCGGTGGGTGGGCGTTTTTCGGTGCTTTCGGTGGTGGGCCTGTTACCGGCTTATATTTCGGGTGTGGATGTCAGTGGTGTTTTGGAAGGGGCTCGCGCGATGGCGAAGCGCTGCTCTACTGAAGACATTTTGACCAATCCGGCCTTTTTCAGTGGTGCTGCTCAATACCTTCATGCGGAAAAAGGGCGCACCATTAGTGCCTTTATGCCCTATGCCGATAACCTGCGTTTAGTGGTCAATTGGTATCGTCAGTTGTGGGCTGAGAGCTTGGGCAAAATTGACGCTGATGGCCGTCATCGCGGTATGACGCCCATCGAAAGCCACGGTGTGACTGACCAGCATTCGCAATTACAGCTTATGTTGGATGGGCCTGATGACAAGCAGGTTACCTTTATTGCCAGCCCCGGCGTGCGTCATGAAGGCCGACGCATTCCCATGCGCTTTCAGGAACTGCCTGCGGTGGCGCCGCTTGCGGGCCATACACTGGGTGAGCTGTTTATCTCTGAACTTAAGGCGACTCGCGAGACGCTGTCCCGTCGTAACCGTCCCAATCGCACTTTTGGGCTGTATGATCGTGATGCCTACGCTATTGGTGAACTCATTATGCTACTGGAAATGGAGACCGTGGTAGTGGCTGAACTGATGGGGGTCGATGCTTTCGACCAGCCTGCGGTAGAAGAAAGCAAGATACTGACTCGTGAGTACCTGGCTGATCTGCGCAGTGCTGATTTTTAGCGTGTCGCGCATGCTGACAAAGTAAGTTGACACGCCAACGATAATTCGCCGTTGCGCGATATTAGCAGCCGGTGCTCTTAGGCGGCTTGCGAGCCTCAACATTGCCAATGATGTTGGGGTTCGCAGGCTCACCGCCAACCTACAACCTACAGATACAGATGCTATTACAGGTGCTGCACACAGGGAATGTGCCTTACGTTAATGACACTGTCATACATTTTCATAAGGCGATGACTCGGACCTCATGACCTCACTCTTGACCTCATTACGATTTCTACTGATATTGCTGCTGGTGTGTCTCCCGCTGCGGGGCATGGCGGAGCTGGAGGAGTCAGCAGAATTAGTCGCTACGCCTTATGCTGACGAGCAAAAAGTTGTCTACGATTTTTTCTTTGATCACCCTCAAAAAATCAATTCTGCCTTGTATTGGCTCAAAGGGCTGATGGAACCCCTCACTGCTGAGCCGTACAACCTCTCTACAGATGACATCGATATCAAAGTAATCATCCATGGCACAGAGATTGTTGCCTTCGCTAAAGACAATTACCCGCAATACAAAGAAGCCGTGCAACGCATGGAATATTATGCCCAGCTCGGTGTGGAATTCCGGGTCTGCGGGATTACGGCGAGCATCTATGGCTATCAATTAAGTGATTTACAGGATTTTGTGCTGCTGGTGCCGTCGGGGGTTGTTGAACTCGTGCATTGGCAAAATCAAGGCTACGCACTCATTACCCCGCGTATTCAGGAAAAAAACTTTTCTATCGACGAAATTCGATAATTTGGGGGTTTTCGGGAACATTCATGGGCTAAATTTGCCTCGCGGTATTGAGCCTGTACATACTCTCGCAAAATCGCCACTCGCACAGTCGCCTCTCGCAACGCCGCAAAGTGCGCAAAGGAAGGATCTGGCAAAGATTGTAAATGGGATTGAAATGGGTGTGGTTAGTCGCGCCGCCAAACCCATCCTTTTGAAGGGGCCAGGTCTGCTGAAAACGAGATTTTGAGGTGTTCATTTTTTTCACCCGAGCAACACGAATATGGCACTTCCTCGCAGGCTTCCCGCCCTCTAATCTCTACCCTTCCCCACTACCGCCCTAGCGTCTACAATACGCGCCTTCTTGCATTCATTGCAGACACTTAATTTTACGACCGATAACTGACTACTTAGTACATAGACGCCATGCCTGATACCGATTCCCAACTTTCCTTACTGCTTGACCCAACTTCTGCCGACGCAAGCTCGCCCGCTTCAGCGCCACCCAAGGCCACGCTGCTGTCAAACGCCCTCAGTACCCAGCTTAAACAGGGCAAAGCGGGGCTGCGCCGCTATTGGGGGCAACTTTACGGCAGTAGTGACGCCCTGCTCATCGCCGAAACGGCACTGGCGGCTGATGCGCCCATCGTGGTGATCACGCCCGATACGCCTTCAGCCAACCGTCTGGAACATGCCATTCGGTTTTTTGCCCAGAACGCCTTTAGCGATGGCGATTCTGGCTCTGGCTCTGGCTCTGGCTCTGGCTCTGGCTCTGGCTCTGGCTCTGGCTCTGGCTCTGGCTCTGGCTCTGGCTCTGGCTCTGGCTCTGGTTCTAATTTGGGGTCAAAACCCGGGTCTGAATCCTTGTCTGAACCTGGGTTACCGGTACTCACCTTCCCCGATTGGGAGACCCTGCCCTACGATGTATTTTCACCACATCAGGACATTATCTCCGATCGGCTGTCGGCGCTTGCCCGACTGCCCAACCTGAAGCGCGGCGTGCTGGTGGTGCCGGTCTCGACACTGTTGCACCGTTTGGCCCCCACGGGTTTCCTCGAGGGAAATTGTTTTATTATCGATTGCGGCCAGCAGCTCGACCTCGAAGCTATGCGCAAGCGTCTGGATTCTGCCGGGTATCGTTGCGTTTCTCAGGTGATTGAGCACGGTGAATTTGCGGTACGCGGTTCGATTATTGATTTGTTCCCCATGGGGCATTCACAGCCTTTTCGTATTGAGCTGTTTGATGACGAAGTGGAAAGTATTCGTACCTTTGACCCTGAGACCCAACGCTCTATCGAGAAAGTCGAGAATATTCGCTTATTGCCTGCGCGCGAATTCCCGTTTACCCCGGAAGCCATCACCCAGTTCCGTCAAGCTTATCGCACTCAGTTTGAAGGTGACCTGCAAAGCAATCTCATTTACAGCGAAATCACTAATGGCAATACGCCGCCCGGTATCGAATACTATTTACCGTTATTCTTCAGCCACACACAAAGTCTGTTTGATTACCTGCCCGACAATCACATCATTGTTAGCATGGACGGCAGTCAGGCAGCCGTAACGGCTTTCTGGACGGATGTGGAAGAACGCTATGAACAGGGGCGTTACGATGTCAGCCGGCCACTGCTATCGCCCGGCCAGCTCTTTTTGCGCGAAAATGAACTTTATGAGCGCATTGGCAAGCAAACCCGCATCGAGCTACAGCGTTTTAAAACCACCGACAAGGCGGGTGCCAACAACTTCTCCACCAAAGCGCCGCCACAATTAACACTGGACGTGCGTGCCGAACAACCCAGCGCCCGTTTAATGGCGTTTTTGGCCGAGTTTACAAGTGAAGGTACCAAAGGCCGCGTATTGTTTTGCGCTGAATCCAGCGGCCGTCGTGAAACCTTGTTAGAAATACTCAAAGGCTGCAACGTACATTCAGAATCCGTCGGCAGCTGGGCCGAGTTCCTCACCGGCACGGCGCAATACTCGGTGACGGTTTCCGCGCTGGAAGAAGGCTTGCTGTTCCCCGAAGTCAATATTGCCCTAATCGCCGAACCACAATTGTTTGGTGAGCAAGTCCTGCAACAACGCCGCCGCAAACGCAAAGCGCGTGATGCCGACCAGGTGATTAAAAATCTGGTCGAACTGGAAGTAGGTGCCCCCGTGGTACACGAAGATAACGGCGTTGGGCGATATCTGGGGCTGGAAACTATCGACTTGGGTGACATGACGCAGGAATTCTTGACACTGGAATATGCCGGTGGCGATAAATTGTTTGTGCCTGTCAGTCAACTACACCTCATCAGTCGTTACACCGGGGCATCACCCGAATCTGCACCACTGCACAAGCTTGGTTCGGGACAATGGGAAAAAGCCAAACGTAGGGCACGTGAAAAAGTCCGCGATGTTGCCGCCGAGCTATTGTCGATTTATGCCCAACGCGAAGCCCGCAAAGGCCATGTTTATCACGTCGACGAGCAGCAGTACGCCAGCTTCTGCGCCAGTTTTCCTTTTGAAGAAACACCGGATCAGCAAGATGCCATTGAAGGCGTGTACAAAGACCTGCGCTCCGACAAACCGATGGATCGTTTGATTTGTGGTGACGTCGGCTTTGGCAAAACGGAAGTCGCCATGCGCGCGGCATTTATCGCCGTGCAAGACGGCAAGCAGGTCGCCATGCTGGTGCCGACCACCCTGCTCGCCCAACAACATTATGAAAACTTTCAGGATCGCTTTGCCGACTGGCCCATACGCATTGCCTCCATATCGCGTTTTCGTACCAAGAAAGAACAAGGGGAAGTGCTCAAAGAACTGGAAGCCGGTACTATCGATATTATTATCGGCACCCATAAGTTGATACACGGCGACATCAAATATAAACGTCTGGGTCTGGTCATCATCGATGAAGAACATCGCTTTGGGGTACGCCAGAAAGACAAATTTAAAGCACTGCGCTCCGCGGTGGATTTGCTCACCCTCACGGCTACGCCTATTCCACGAACACTGAATATGTCCATGGCCGGGTTGCGTGACTTGTCAATAATCGCTACGGCACCGGCACGACGTCTCGCCGTAAAAACCTTTGTCAGCCAGTGGAACGACACTGTGCTTAAAGAAGCCTGCCTGCGTGAAATTCGCCGTGGCGGACAGGTATTTTTCTTGCACAATAGCGTAGACACCATTGAAAAAATGCGCCGTGAATTAGAAGAGCTGATTCCCGAAGCCAAGGTGGAGTTCGCGCACGGCCAAATGCGCGAGCGCGAACTGGAACAAGTGATGGCCGATTTCTATCACCACCGTTTTAATGTTTTGGTCTGTACCACCATTATCGAAACTGGTATCGACATCCCCAGTGCCAATACCATCATCATCAACCGTGCCGATACCTTCGGGCTGGCGCAGTTATATCAATTGCGCGGTCGTGTCGGGCGTTCACATCATCAGGCATACGCCTATTTAGTGGTGCCACCCAAAAAAGTGATGAGCCCCGACGCTATCAAACGACTCGAAGCCATTGAGTCTATTCAAGACCTCGGCGCAGGCTTTACCCTCGCCACCCATGATATGGAAATTCGTGGTGCAGGCGAATTACTCGGCGAAGGCCAGAGTGGTCGTATGCAGGAAATCGGTTTTACCCTTTATCTGGAATTATTAGAACGCGCCGTAGAAGCCCTCAAAGCAGGCCGAGAACCTGAATTGGATCGGCCGCTTGATCATGGCACCGAAATAGACCTCGGCATCCCCGCCTTGCTGCCTGACGACTACCTGCCTGACGTACACACTCGTTTAATCCAATACAAACGCATCGCCGGGGCTGCTAACAAAGAAGAACTGCGTGAATTACAGGTAGAAATGATCGACCGCTTTGGTCTACTGCCCGACCCGACCAAAAACCTGTTCAGCGTTACTGAACTTAAATTAAGTGCAACACCTCTGGGCATCAAAAAAATAGAAATGGGCGACAGCGGTGGCCGCATAAAATTTGTCGAAGAACCCAATCTCGACCCAATGAAAATCATTACCTTGATACAGACAAAACCGAAAATCTACAAAATGGATGGGCAGGATAAACTGCGCATCATCAGTGACCTTCCCGATGCAGAATCACGTTTCGCGGCAACGGAAATGTTGTTAGCAGAACTAAGTTAAGAGCTAGGCCAGTAGGGTGTTGTGGTATTTGAAGGTCTGCAAATCGGGTTACGCCGTTATCTGACAGACACCGGAAATAACCTGTCAGGTAGCTGCGCAACCTGACCTACTTTTAGATACATACAATCAATTTACCTATAACGGTCTTTCCCATTTTTTGTCGGTCAGGCCCGTAGGGTGGGCAGTTACCTGATAGAAAGCGGGCACAAGCTTGCCAAATTTCGAAAAGTTGTTGCGGCTGGAAATTGTTATGTCATGTAGGAGCGGCTTCAGCCGCGAATGATATATCACCATTATCGCGGCTGAAGCCGCTCCTACAATAATCTGTCAGGTGACTGCAAACTGATCTACGTTCTTTTCCTTCTCTGCGTTAATAACACATTAATCGGAAATAACTTGTCAGGTAGCTGCTCAACCTGACCTACTTTTAGATCTGTACAATTAATACAAGCCACGACAGTATCACCCGTTTGTAAATCAGCCCCGTAGGGTGGGCACGCTTCATGTGCCCACGCGGAATATGATTTTAAAACGTGGGCACAAAATACGTGCCTTTATAACCAAAGGTCACAAGTGCCCCAGAGGGTACACCCTACGCTTAACTCTCGCCCTTTGAGGTTATAACACCTACGTTAGGTTCACCTCTCAAACTTCCGCCCTTTTCCTGGCCAATTCCACTTCACGATTGTATGTGGCAATTTTTTCAAGGTAGTAGGTTTTGGCCTGGCTGGTAAAGGGGCTGTGTTTCTCGTCACACATTTGACCATTGAGACGAACCGCCAGTCCTCGACCTTTGTCGAGCATGATTTCAAATGCGTCTTCTCCGGATAATGGGCCCGGTAATTGACAAAATAGTGTGAGACCCGGCGTTTCCATTTCGTCGATAGTGCCGGGGTCAAAGTACCCTGGCTCTACCAGGCTTGCCACACTGAACACTGATTCATCATTTCCCGATACCAGGTAGTGAAAGATACGCATATCGCCATGTACCAGTTCTTCAGCTTGCAGGGCATCTTGAATCAATGTGCCCGCAAAGGGTTCATCATCCGCCATTACAGAAATCATTAGCACTAAGGGTTCAATATCCAGTTCTGGCTCCAGTGGGATAACCACGACACCGGATAATTCTGTTGCCATTTTTTCAGCTTTTAATTCGGCTTCAGCTTCTTCTAGTTCAAGGGAAATATCGATAACTGTAATTTCATCTTCAAGTGCCTCAGCCGTCATCATTTCCGATGGGTGATTATTTGATATTTCCGATAAAATACCGGCGTTTGATACGGCCTCTTCCGTTAGCAGTTCTGTTGCAGGGATTTCAGTTGTAGCGCTATCCGATTCCACATTCACTGGTTTACTATTGTCGCTGTTATGGCTGTTATGGCTGTTATGGCGAGTATCGATGTAGTCGTTATTTTTGATGTCAGTATCTGAGACTACAACGTCTTCAGGTTGAGGTAATGCATCTTCATTAACCTGTAATTCAGCAGCTGGAATATCAGCAGACGCTTCCAGGTCAGGTGTTGTTTTTGATGCTAATACTGGCTCTTGAACGGCAGAGGAAACTGCGGTGCTGTTATCAAGTTGAGGAATAGCGCTTTGCGCCTGTTCGGGTTCGGTAATATTTATTTGAGGTCGCTCTGCCGCCGTATTATCTTTCGCTTGAAGTTTGATCTTCTGGGTATTTTCCAATAAGGGGATGGAATCATCTGTCGTCATGACCGCTTGTTGATAGGCCCGTTTTTTAGCCTGTTCTTCTGTCTGTTCTTCTATCTGTTCTTCTGCCAAGTGTTCGGTCAGTGGTTTAGACGGAGACTTTTCTGCTGAAACTGGCTCATGGCTACTCTCGTTCGACTTTTCCATTTCTGGCATTTCAGGTTCTGGCCATCCAGGTTCCGGCGATTCTGATTCCAGAATCATTGGCTCTTGACGAGCAGTAGAAACCTCCGCTGCGGTTATTTCCACATCACTATTGACGCTGGGCTCTTTTTTAACGGTTCGTTGTCCATTGGCATTGACCGTTGATTTTTTTCTGAGCGATGCTTTGGCGTGATGCTGTTCTCGCTCTCGCGTCCAGTCTTCACGTTCAAAGCGGCTGGAAAAATACACCGCTGCAATCACCAGAGCACCCACCAGCATTAACACCCATCGCAAGTCATCCATATGGGTTACCTCCTATTTCAAAAGGTGTTACATCATCAAACCAACTGAATTCACTCATTAAGTTACCTGCCAGGCCCATGCCCGTTTATGCCTTTATTTCCAACACACTATGAAGGAATCTTGACCAAAAAAAAACCGGCACTTGCGGGATAAGCAAGCGCCGGTCTGTTTCGACCGCAAGTCTGCGGGAATGTTGCCAGACGTTATTAACGTAGCACGTCAAACCGCCTTAATTTACTACGTCCCAATAAACGCCAATGTCGTCACATCATTGTCCGCAATGCCACTGGCCGGTTTTTAAAATCCGCCCTACGGGGTAATTCAATGGGTACTGTAGGGTGTACCCTCTGGGGCACTTGTGACCTTTGGTTACTTGTGCCCCAGAGGGTATAAAGGCACGTATTTTGTGCCCACGTTCTCTAGTTTCCACGGTCCTCTCTGGGAGTCCATATTTTATTCTGTTAATTCACCCATCGTATGCATACAAATGAGAAATCAGCTGTAGCGCCAGACCTGAATGGCACGTAGATAAGCCGAATACTGCCTTAAATACTTGTGGCTAATTAGCCTACCATCAATGATGCTTCGTCCACATCAACAGACACGAGGCGGGATACGCCGGGCTCATGCATGGTGACGCCGTTGAGTTGGCTGGCCATTTCCATGGTGACTTTGTTGTGGGTGATGATGACGAATTGTACTTTTTCGGACATTTCTTTCACCAAGGCGCAGAATCGGCCAACATTGGCGTCATCCAGCGGGGCGTCCACTTCGTCGAGCATACAGAATGGTGCGGGGTTAAGCTGGAAGATGGAGAACACCAGCGCCACGGCGGTGAGTGCTTTTTCACCACCGGACAGCAAATGGATGGTGCTGTTGCGTTTACCCGGTGGGCGGGCCATGACGGTAACGCCGGTATCTAACAGGTCATCACCGGTTAATTCCAGATAAGCGTGGCCACCGCCAAACAGTCTCGGGAACATTTCTTTGAAGCCGCTGTTCACTTTTTCGTAGGTATCTTTGAAACGGGTACGTGTTTCACGGTCAATCTTGCGAATGGCGCTTTCCAGGGTCTCTAGTGCTTCATCAAGATCCGCATGTTGGGCGTCGAGATATTCTTTACGTTCGGCCTCAGTTTTGTACTCATCAATGGCCGCGAGGTTGATGGGGCCGAGTCGTTGAATACGCATGGCGGCGCGCTCTACCTGCTCTGCCCAGCTTTCTTCATTGGCCGATTCAGGCAGGCTTTCGAACAAGTCTTCGAGGCTGAAGCTCGTTTCATTGAGCTGTTCCACTAATGTCTGTCGGCGCACTTTGAGTTCTTGCCAGGCCATTCGTGTTTGTTCCAACGCGCTGCGAAGATCCTGGGTTGAACTTTCGACCGTATGACGTTGTTGCTCATGGTTACGTATGCCGTGTTCGATTTCTTCAACTTTACGGCGCGCCTCGGTCAGTTCTTCTTCCACCTGCATGCGTGCTTCGAGTAATTGCTCCAGTTCTTCTTTCATCGCGACGACAGGTGCTTCGCTTTCGGCGAGTGATGCCTTTAAGCTCTCACGGCGCTGGCCAACTTGGGTGAGTTGGCGTTCCATACGCTCTAGGCTTTGCGAAGTGGAGGTCAGCTCGGTACTCATGGTGCGTGTTTTGAGCGTTACCTCGTGGGATATGTCGCGCTCTGTGCGCGCGGTATTACGGACTTCTTCAAGACGGGCGCGTTGTTCATCACGTTGCAGGGTTAATGTTTCACGCTGCTGTGACTGCATTTCCATCAGCTCCATGGCTTCACTTAACCGTTCACGGGCTATGCGCGTGTCGCCCTGGTTCTGATCGGTATGACCATCCAGTTCGGCAATTTCTTTGACGATATTTTGGGTACGGTTGCGCATTTGGTCGAGACGCGCCTGACGGCCGCTTAACTGAGCCTGCACCTCGGCTAGCGCCCGACTGGCCTGATGCAATTCACGCTGTACGGTTTCGCGTTCTTCTTCCAGACGTTTGACCTGCTCACGACCTTCGCTCTGTTGGGCATCGGCAATGTCTACATCACTGGCCAGACTTTCGATGGCGTGTGCCAGTTCTTTTAATTCTTGCTCACGTTGCAACACACCGGCTTTTTCGTCGGCGTTACGCGTCAGGCGCAGCCAATTGGGGCCGACCCACATGCCATCGAGGGTAATGATGGATTCATGGGCTGCCAGACGCGGCCGCATGGCCAGTGCCTCGTCGGTACTGTCCACCGCATACACGCCGGCTAAGAGCGCATCCAGTGACCAGGGAGCCTCAACATGCTGGCTCAGGGCCGTGGCAAGGTCACCGGTGGCCGCCAGTAACTGGCCATCGGTGCTATCCGTCATATCAAACAATGCCAGTGCGCCACGCTCCAGCCCGGCCAGGCTTGCGGCGGACGCATCCATGCCATCGACGCACACCGCTTCAAGATGGAATCCCAATACACATTCCACGGCGCGTTCCCAGCCGGTGGTCACTTTCAATCCTTGTGCCAGACGTTGTGCCTCGTTCAATTGATTATCCGACAGCCACTGCGCTACTTCGCCGTCGGCCTGACCCAGCGCCGCCTGTTGAAGTACTTCAAGGGAAGCATGTCGCCCTTTCATGGATTGCAATTGACCACGCTGCTCGTTGAGCTGCGCTCCTAGCTGATGGGTGTTGTCGCGGGTGGCCTGAATGGACTCTAAATGCCCTTGCAAGCGTTCTTGCAGAATGGCGGTTTGTTCGCCACTTTCTTCGACTTTCGCTTCTCGCTCGGCGATATCGCGTTCTAAATTTATCGGTGACAATAGTTTTTGTTCTTCGCGCAGACGGATCACCCGCTGCTCATGCTGGATGAACTGCTGTTCCAGACTTTGAATGCGGGTACGTTCCACCTCGGCATTACGGGCGGGTTCAGCCGCATGCTGGGTGAACTCATCCCAGGCTAACTGCCACTCGTGCATGGCCTGCTCGGCTTCGGCCAATGCGGCTTGTGATGCTTCTTCCCGGCCGCCGGATTCTTCCAGCTGGGGCTGAAGGGTTTCAAGGGCTTCGGTCAGTTCTTCGATTTTACGACGATCCGCACTCAGGTGCGTTTCAGATTCTGACCAGCCCCGCTCGGCGGATTCCAGTTCTTGTTGCTGTTCGGTACGGCGCTCACTGGAATGTTGTATGGACTGCTCGATGCGGGCGATATCGCCGCCGACACTGTAAAAACGACCTTGCACTTCGTTAAAGACATCCGTGGATTCCACCTGACCGTCACGCAATTTTTCAAGCTCGGCTTCAATGGCGCGTTGCTGGGCAACCACTGCCTCGAACTGGACTTCTTGCTCGCGGATCTGGTGCTCACGTTCTGTTGCCTGGCTGTCCATTCCACGCCAGCGAATCGCGGTGAGTTGCCCTTTAAGCAGCCGCTCTTCTTCTTTACATTCTTTGAACTTTTCGGCAGTTTTTGACTGCCGTTGCAGGCGATCCAGTTGTTTGCCCAGCTCATCGCGCAAATCCGTCAACCGCTCCATGTTTTCACGGGTATGGCGAATACGGGTTTCAGTCTCTTTGCGGCGTTCTTTGTATTTGGAAATACCGGCGGCTTCTTCCAGAAATACCCGAAGGTCTTCAGGACGAGCCTCAATGAGGCGCGAGATCATGCCCTGTTCGATGATGGAATAACTGCGTGGCCCCAGGCCCGTGCCCAGGAAAATGTTGGTGATGTCTCGACGGCGACAACGGGTACCATTGAGGTAATATTGCGATTGTCCATCCCGCGAGACCATGCGGCGCACGGAAATTTCGTTGTAACTGGCGTATTCACCGCCAATGGTGCCGTCCGAGTTATCAAACAATAACTCCACCGTCGCCTGACCTACCGGCTTGCGGGTTGTAGAACCATTGAAAATGACGTCCGTCATTGAATCACCACGCAGGTTCTTCGCCGAGGACTCGCCCATCACCCAGCGCACGGCGTCGATGACATTAGACTTGCCGCAACCATTGGGCCCGACAACGCCAATCAGATTGGACGGCATGGGAATGGTGGTAGGGTCGACGAAGGATTTAAAACCGGCGATTTTTATCTTACTTAGGCGCATGTGAAACAAACTCGAATGGCGGATGGAAATATGAAAAAATTCTCAGGGATGCAAGATACCGGAGCCCCACCACAGGCACAAGATTGACAAACCGATTGTTGCGTGGAACCTCAAGGTTTCAAGCAAATTTCGTGTGAAACAACGCCGATTCGGGTATCTTAAGCGGCTATTGATTGATCCTACTATTTCTACTAATTTCGCGAGTCTCTTAGAAAATGACAACACAACCCAGCAAAGACCTAGAAACCTTCGACAATCCGCACCCGGAGCGTGACTACACCATCCGCATGGACATTCCAGAATTCACTTGTCTGTGCCCCAAAACCGGCCAGCCGGATTTTGCCACATTCACCCTGGAATACGTCGCCGACAAAGCCTGTATCGAATTGAAATCATTGAAAATGTACATGTGGTCTTTTCGTAACGAAGGTGCCTTTCATGAGGCCGTCACCAATCAAATACTGAGCGACATGGTCAAAGCCTGCTCACCACGCTTTATGCGGCTGACCGGTGAATTTAACGTACGAGGCGGTATATACACCTCCGTCATCATCGAACACCGCGCCGAAGGCTGGCAGCCCGCAGAACGGGTTGAATTGCCTTAGTTTTGCGATGGTTAACTGCCACGAGCACACACAAGCCTTCGCCAGAGACCTGCGCCAACAGTCCACCGATGTTGAGCGACTTCTCTGGCGACGGCTACGCAATCGGCAAATTCTCCCTGCCAAATTTCGTCGGCAACATACAATCCCTCCTTATCATAGTGGATTTCGTTTGCCTGGAGAAAAAACTCATCATCGAAGTCGATGGTGGACAGCATGCCGAGCAGATTGATTACGACCTGAAGCGCACTCGGTTTCTTGAGTCTCAGGGATTTCGAGTGTTGCGGTTTTGGAATAATGAAGTGTTGGCGGAAACGGATGTTGTGCTTGGGGTGATTTATGGGGCGTTGGGAGAGTCTGATTTCACCGACAGAAGATGACAAAAGTATATCTTATCGACTTTCCCCTCACCCTAACCCTCTCCCCAAAGGGGAGAGGGTATAGCCCGACTGTTATTGGCGCTACTGTGAAATGACCCAACAACATAAAAACTTAACACAACGCCCTGCGCACCACTGTCTTTTAGCTCCCTCGCCCCTTGGGGGAGAGGGCTGGGGTGAGGGGGTGGAGGTGAGCGAGAAAGTAGGCCAAAACAACCAATGACTAACACTCCCACCCTCTTCATCGGCATCGACCTCGGCACTTCCGGCTGCCGAGCTATTGCTATTGATGCCCAACACCACATCCACGCCGAGGTCACTGTTGACCTGCCTGCTCCCCTTCGCTCCGGCAGTCACGTTGAGCAAGCCCCTGCTTTATGGTGGGCCGCTGTCTGCCAGTGCCTGGAAACACTTTCGTTAAAGGTCGATCCTCACCACGTCCGGGCCATCGCCGTGGATGGCACTTCGGCGACCTTGCTGCTCACCGACAAGCAGCGCAAGCCTCTCATTCCGGCATTGATGTACAACGATGCCCGCGCTATCTCACAGGCTGACACTATCGCCCGGCTCGCGCCTGCCAATACGGCAGCCCAGGGGGCCAGTTCCGCTTTGGCTAAATTGCTCTGGCTTTCGGAGAATGGCCAATGTGATTCCGCAGCATATGTTGCCCATCAGGCGGATTGGGTCGCTGGCCAGCTCTGTGAGCAAACCGGCACCTCTTCGGCCTTTACGGATGACAACAACGCCCTGAAACTGGGGTTCGATGCTGAGAACAAACACTGGCCTGACTGGCTGAAAAATCTCAATTTTCCACACAGGCTGCTTCCAGAAGTGGTTGCCCCTGGCACCATTATTGGCCGATTAAACCATGCCCTCGCCCGCCGTTTCGGCTTTCCTGAGAACACGCGTATTGTCGCCGGCACCACTGACAGCACGGCTTCATTTATGGCGACGGGTGCCTGCGAAATTGGGGAGGCGGTTACCGCACTGGGTTCAACGCTGGTGGTGAAGGTTATCGCCGAAAAACCCATTTTCGCTGCCGAATATGGCGTCTACAGCCAACCACTGATGGTGGATGGCCAGCAACGCTGGCTGGTGGGCGGTGCGTCCAATAGTGGCGGTGCGGTGTTACGACAGTATTTCAGTGATGAACAATTGCACTCTCTGACGTCTCGGCTCAAACCTGAACAGGCTACTGGACTGAATTATTATCCTCTGCCATCCGTTGGTGAGCGCTTTCCGGTGAATGATGCGCAATTGAAACCCCGACTCGAGCCTCGCCCTGAGGATGATCGGGTGTTTTTCCAGGGCTTGCTCGAAGGTATCGCTGATATTGAGGCTCAGGCCTATCTGTTGCTCGCCAGGCTGGGCGCGCCTTATCCGGTATCGGTGCGTAGTACCGGCGGTGGTGCGGCCAATTCGGCCTGGACACATATTCGCCAGCAGCGTTTGCAAACTCCTGAATGCCAGACTCGAATGCTGAAGGCCCAACATACCCAGGCTGCCTTCGGGTCTGCCCTTTTGGCATTAAGCAGTATAAATTCACTCGCGACTTAAAGCTGCGCGCTTTTATCCGTACAATACGCCTTCAAACAAATTCATTCAGACACGAGAGTTTTGCACCATGAGTAACCCTTTTACTGGCATTGGCTATTTTTTTCAGGGCCTTCGACTTATTACCCAACCGGGCTTGAGACGCTACGTTATGATCCCGTTGCTGATCAATTTCACCTTATTTGCGGGGCTTATCTGGTTTGGCAGTAGCCAGTTTGAGGTATTTCTGCAATGGATGATGCCGGAGTTACCTGAATGGCTACAGTGGTTTGAATGGCTGTTATGGATAGTATTTGGCGTGGCAGCACTGCTGATTCTGTTTTATGTGTTTTCATTGTTGGCCAATGTGGTGGCCAGTCCCTTTAATGGCTTGTTGGCTGAAGCGGTGGAACGCCATTTGACCGGTGAAGCGCAGGATGCCGATGGTGGCTGGAAGAAAATGGTCAGTGAGTTGGTGCCGACCATTATCGACGAGCTGAAGAAACTGCTCTATATGGCTGCCTGGTCTATCCCCTTTTTGTTGCTGTTCCTGATTCCTGTGGTGAATCTGGTCGCACCGTTCATCTGGCTGGCGTTTAGTGCCTGGATGATGACGGTGGAATATGCCGATTACCCCATGGGCAATCACGGCTTGCGCTCGGATGAGCAAAAACGCCGTCTGGGCGACAACCGCATGATGTCGCTGGGTTTTGGTGGCGCGGTGACGCTGGCGACCATGACGCCTATTCTGAATTTTTTGGTGATGCCAGCGGCAGTGGCCGGCGCGACGGCGATGTGGGTGGAGCGGTGGAAAAACTGATGTGTTGGCCGCACAAAAAGAATAAATGAGGCGGTGATCTGCTACTGATCATATTCCGGTTATGAGAAAATTGACGGAGTCTATGTTACAAATATTAATGAACTATACAATAATGAACAACACAAAAATGAGCAGCACAAAAAAGGCCTCATGGATGCGTATGTCGGGTGCCCACCACAATTAGGGGGAGGGAGTAGTCACAGCACGAGACTCTGTGATGAACACCTAACAAAACATAAACCATGAAGCCCTTCCAATGCCGCCGTCTTAACCCTAAAACAGCAACACCAGTTATGTAGTGAGACGTGATTTATCGCTCATAGTTCAATATAAAGCTCAATAAAAAGATTACTTTAGAACCCATTTTATCATCGGTAGATGTACGCTAATTTGTTCGCACTTAATTACCCAAACACTTAATTACCCGAACGTTTATTGACCCGAACGTTTTTTTACCCGAACAGTACGTTGCCAGCAATTTTTTCAGTGCCGTTACTCTTGAATCAGTAGAAATTGAATCAGTAGAAAAGAATACCCTGTGTGCAGAAGCATCAGCCGCAGGGACGAGGCTGATGGGCCTACAAGGATGTATTCACGGCGTCTTCTGCACGCGGGGTATCCTTTCAGGTGTGCCAGTAGTATCTGCTCAACGCTACCCAGGCCTTATCTCAGCCTTTTAGATAACGCGCTAACCGTTCCACGCCTTCTTCCAGCCGAGCCAACGACGTGGTATATGCAAAACGCACATAGTGCTCAGGCTGGTGGGCACCAAAGTCTTTTCCTGGCGTAATGGCTACCCCGGCCTTTTCCAGTACATCCAGCGCGAAAGTATAGCTGTCATCCGTAAACCGGGAGCAATCCGCATACAGATAAAAAGCGCCGGTGGGCTCAACAGAAATGTCAAAACCGAGTTCTCTGAGCGCGGGCAATAGAAAATTGCGGCGCTGCTCAAAAGCGTCCCGATACCCGTGCATAATCTCGCGGGACTCGGGTGAAAATGCTGCCAAAGCGGCGTATTGAGACAAGGTAGGCGCTGCAAGAAAGACATTCTGAGCCAGTTTGTCCACATCGCGCACATAGGTCTCGGGGGCCACAAGCCACCCCAGTCGCCAGCCTGTCATGGAGAAATATTTGGAAAAGCTGTTAATAACAAACAGCTCATCAGACAGGCTTAACGCCGTTTCAGCCTGGCAACCATAAGTAAGGCCGTGATATATCTCATCGACGATCAGCCGCCCTCCGTGAGACGTCACTACATCCAGCATGGAATGCATAGATGACGGTGAAACCAGCGTGCCTGTGGGATTAGAAGGAGTTGCCAACAGCGTAGCAACGGTTTTGTCCGTCCAATGCCCGACTAACTGTTCTGCGGTCAGCTGGTAGGCCGTATCCGCACCGACAGGAATACCGACAGCCTCGCCTTCCATGAGCCGTACAAAGTGACGATTACAGGGATAACCAGGGTCAGCCATCAATACTTGGTCACCCGGGTTCACCAAAACACCCATCGCCAATAGCAAAGCACCCGAAGCACCCGGCGTCACAATAATACGCTCCGGCGCTACTGATACCCCGTAGTCACTCTGATAATAAGCACTAATCGCCTCACGCAACGCCGGCAAGCCCACGGCAGGGGTATAGTGTGTTTTACCCTCATCCGTAGCCCGTTTAGCCGCTTCACGCACCGGCGCCGGCGTCGCAAAATCCGGCTCACCGATTTCCATATGTACAATATCCCGACCAGCCGCCTCCAAAGCACGCGCCTTCGCCAGCACATCCATCACATGAAAAGGCACAATGTCTGACATGCGATTTGCAATACGGGGCTTTAATCGAGACAACGCTTTATCCATCACTGACAACCTGTTTATTTTGATCACGTTGCACCGCTACGCAACCATTATTCTTAGCCAAGAAAAAATGTGCCCGATTAAACCATTGCGTCACGTAGCGGCGCAACATGACCTACGAAAACACTTTAGTGCTGAGTGCTGAGTGCTGAGTCCTGAGTCCTGAGTCCTGAGTCCTGAGTCCTGAGTGCTGAGTGCTGAATGCTGAGTCCTGAGCACTATTATTTACACCGTTTTTGTAGGGTGGGCATCGCCCACCAATTGCGTCCCATCAAACCTCTGATGGTGGGCGATGCCCACCCTACAAACTTAGTCCTTAGCTCTTAGCACTCAGCACTTAGCACTCAGCACTTTCTTTTAGTCCTTAGTCCTGTGTAATTCCCGTACCAGTGCCATATCCAGACACTTCGCATCACCAGCGTTCCCTTCCAGTACGTTGAAAGGCGCTTCTGGTTCTCCCATTTGGTCTAATACAATGGCGGCGCCGTTGAAGTCATCGTTTGCGGTGTAGCCATTAATGGTAATGATGGTGGCCAGTTTCGCGCCCTGTGATGAGAGAATGCCATTGCGCGAATCTTCAAAGGCGATGCAATCAGCGGGGGTTAATCCCATTTCCTGCATGGCGAAATCGTAGATGTCGGGCGCGGGTTTTTTAGCCGGTACAATGTCACCCGCCGCAATCACTTCAAACCAGCTCATGGAATCCGGCGCCAATGCATGAATCAGTAATGCTTCAACATTGGCGGGGGTGGTGGTGGTAACAATGGCCATGCGCATCCCCTCTACCCGCGCTTCGTCGATTAACCGACGAACACCGCTACGCAGCGGGATTGCCCCTTCTGACAGTAATTGGGTGTAGTGTGTGGTTTTGGCGGCATGTAAACCGCGAATAAAGTCATCGAGGTCAGCTGGGCGTTCAAAAGTGGTGTTAACGGTATCGAGGTAATACCGAATACGTTCTTTGCCACCCGTAACGGTCAAAAGTTGACCATAACATTCCGGCGACCATTCCCAATCCAGTCCTGCATCCACAAAGGCCTGGTTAAAGGCAATGCGATGTCCATCACGCTCTGTATCCGCTAAAGTACCATCCACATCAAACAAAAGTGCTTTTAATTCATTCATTTATTAAATTTTCCAAAATTGGTGTCGATAAACCCAGAGGCCGGAAATGGCAGAAAGTATCGGCACAGTTTACCGTACACTTTACCGTAATATGCCCGTTAGCTCGACGACCTGAATAATGTTAAATAGAAACTCAATCTAAGAAAAAGTTTGCGTTTTCGGTTAAATTTTGCTATAAGATGCGCCCTTGTTTTTATGTGCGCAACAAAAGCGCCGTCGTAATTCGTAGGATTAGGAGCAGTTATATGCCCGTCAAAAAGGCTGTAAAGAAAAAGGAAACACCCGCGAAAATCGTGGATTCCAAGGCAACTGTGGCCAAAAAGCCCGCAGTGAAGAAAGGAACGTCCGGGAAAAGCGTTATTTTGGATGATGGCCAGTTCACTAATTTCACACCCTACAAAGAAAAAAAGGGTGAGGAGTACATGAACCCGGATCAAGCAGCCCATTTCCGCATGATTCTCAATGGCTGGAAACAGCAATTGATGAATAAGGTTGATGAAACCGTGCACCACATGCAGGATGAGGCGGCCAACTTCCCTGACCCCAATGACAGGGCGAGTCAGGAATCTGAGTTTGCGATGGAGCTACGCACCCGTGACCGGGAACGTAAATTGATCAAAAAGATCGACGAATCCATCAATGATCTTGAAGAAGATTACGGATATTGCTCACATTGTGGTGTTGAAATTGGTATTCGCCGCCTGGAAGCCCGCCCAACGGCCACCCAGTGCATCGACTGCAAAACACTCAACGAAATTCGCGAAAAACAGTACGGTAAATAATCAGCCGCCGCTTAAAAGGTCTGAGCAAACACTGTTCCGCCTTTTGCCGGCTGGCTTTTAAACAAGCTGTTTTCGAAAATTTCAGTGGTTGCGTAATATTACGCAGACGATAGTGGTGTCTCACCCAATGCTAGCGGTAGTTCCCTCTGGCATTGGGTGTAGTCACCTGTGCGTAAGTCGCTTGTGGTTATAGTCGTCTGTGGCTGCAAAACACCTCAAAATACACTGGGTTTCCCAACCCTTCTACAGGTTTGCTGCTAGATTTTCCGCGATTGAATAAAAAAAGGTCACATATCCGTTAGGATAAGTGACCCGGTCGTAAACCCCCTACAGGTATCGCTTAATTTGGTATTGCTTTTGCCTTCCCGGGCAGTGCGTTGTTAACTGACGCTATGGTTATTTTCTCAGCGGTTAACTTAACGCGACTATTAACTTACTCGGATATTGACTTACGCTACTGTTAACTTACGCTACTGCGCCCAACACAAGGCCATGTTCTTTCGATTCTGATGCTAATTCAGTCATTTGCAAGCCATTGGAGCGAACAAAGCTGCGCACAAAGTCGAATGCGGCAGGATTATCGTTTTCAAGGGACTTTCTCATTAGCAGGCACTTTTTACCCTTAACGAAACAAGGTCGCACCAAGCCATAACGTAGACGGTGATCAGGGCCAAAACTGGCAACGGCACCCGATATACGGTCTACCCAATCACTCGGCCGGAATGTTCGTCCATCACTCATTGTCCCTTCAATCAACCAACTCACCATCTATTCCTCATAATAATTTCTTAGTCCCAGAATACATCGTCCAAACAATTAATATTATTAGGGTGATTATTGAGGAAACTACTAAATCACACTGAAAGCACGTGGCTGTTACACTTCCTTTGTGAATATAGATATAACTTCAACCTATATACAATCGGGCAAATACCGGGGGCGATTCGCGCCCTCCCCCACCGGCCCTCTGCATTTTGGTTCTCTGGTGACGGCCCTCGGCAGCTATTTACAGGCCCGCAGTCTGCGTGGGGAGTGGCTACTGCGCATGGAAGATATTGACCCGCCTCGCGAACGGGCCGGTGCGGCAAATGACATTTTACGGGTTTTGGATGCCTACCAACTACATTGGGATGGCCCGGTAACTTATCAAAGCCAGCGCCAGGAATACTATGAAGCAGCACTCACACAGCTGAGCCAACAAGGTGATACATTCCCTTGCAGTTGTACTCGCCGCTCTATTCGCAATGCTGTAGCACCATCAAACCTCATCGTGCAACCAACGCAAAATGACAATTCAGACGGCAATTCAGACAATAATCCAAGTAACGGACAAGTGGTCTACCCTGGTACCTGCCGTGCCGGTTTGCCCCCTGGCACCACAGCAAGAGCCGTACGACTTCGCGTCCCTGCTCAGGGTGAGACGGATGGTCACCTTGGCGATGCCAGCACAGGTGTCTTTACGGATGGCTTACAAGGTCTGCAATCAACGCCATTAGCATCAACGGTAGGCGATTTTGTTGTGCGGAGAGCTGACGGCCTGTATGCCTACCACCTGGCCGTGGTGGTCGATGATGCCGATCAGCACATTACCGAGGTTGTACGGGGTACCGATTTACTCACCTCAACAGCGCCCCAACGATATTTACAGAAATGTCTGGGATATTCCCATCCACATTATTGCCACTTACCCATTGCCACGAATCAATCAGGGCAAAAACTGAGTAAACAGACGTTTGCACGCGCTATTGATCTGCAAAACCGAGGCCCTACACTGCTAAAGGCACTTGATTTCCTAGGCCAGGAACCTGACCCTGTCCTCACGGGTGCCGCACCGGTAGAGATTGTGGCATGGGCGATAGAAAACTGGGTATTGACTAAAATTCCGAAACAAAATGCCCTCTATGCGGACATTTAGTCAAATATTAACCCTTAACCCTAACGTTGCATAAAATAGCGTACTTTGAACATGCCTCAGAAGTGGTGCAGTTGCTTATGATTTGAGGCCGTCAGCGACATGGATGTCGCTGTCGAGCTTACAGGGATTCATTTATTAGGGAGTACGCGTGCCTCAAATGATAAGCAACTGCACCACTTCCCTTCAGATTGGCACACTTTCAATCCGATAGTTAACGTATTTCTAGATATCACCCGCAGTGAATTCCAAAAACAGACAAATAATGATCGTTTTACTCTTTGATTGGTAGCCTATTTATCGATTTTTGCACTCGATTTGTGCAACTGTAAGGTTAACATGCGCTATCAGGTGTCAAATAGGTATCAAAAGCATGATAAACACACAAACCAGTCCTTTTTTAACGTCATTTAATGGTGGTTTTAACAGTATGTTGCGGTGGCCTCAGCTCGACACATTGTGGAACACGCTTCGCCAGAAAGACGCGGCGGGCTGGTATGTATACGCCGTCGGAGAAGCGCCGCCCAATAGGCTAACCAACCCTGCTGAGTTCAACACGTTTCTGACTGAGATCGATATACTGTTACGAAAAGAACACAATGAAGATTACTGTGGAATCGTCTACGCCGACTCACCAGACTCCCCCCGCATGGTCAAAATATATGATCCCGGTAATCTTGGGGCCACGTGTGGCTTCAGTGAATCTCCACCATTACCTGGGTGGGTTATCAGTCTTGATCCTCCCTGTGATCTACCGGCGCTGGTCACCCCACCGGCGAACAGGCGACGCTGGTGGGAGAAAATTTGGCGAAAATAACGCCTTTTAAATCCGCTAAGGCAGTAAGATTAGAATGACTCACAGAAATCGTTCGTCAAAATGACGCGAAGAGCGTAGCATTTTGGTTAAACCAATGGTTAAACCAATGGTTAAGCCAACAATTAAGCTAACGGTCAAGCCAAGGGATTTATGGCCGTTAATCACTGCAAGAAGCCCTAACAAAAAAAACCGTCTATCTCGCGCTAGTTAAGGAAAACGGGTTAACAGGAAAGCGGCGTAACGGATGATACCGGCACCACACGACATAACAGGGAGTTATGATTATTCGCTGATCATATTATCGGCGTTTTTGGCTGTGTTTGTGATGTACACCTGCACAGAATTAAGCCGGCGTATCGCATCAACGCCTAAGCCCCACCAAAAACGCTGGATCATAGCGGGCGCTCTGGTGCTGGGCCTTGGCGTATGGGCTTCTCAAATCGTCGGCATGCTATCCCTGAGCCTGCCATCCTCCACTCAGTACAATTTGCGCATCACCATTCTCACGTTACTTTTTGCCATTTTAGCCGCAAGCTTACTCTTTGGCATTACCTTGAAAAATGCCCTTTCTTACAAATCCTGTCTCGGTATTGCACTGGTCGCAGGCCTTTTAGTCACAGGAATGAATTTTACTAATCTCACGTCCATTCAAACCGGTGCCGAAATTCACTATCGCTCTGCACTCATCCTAGTGTCGGCATTGTTAGCCACATTTGCTACAGCAGTCATTTTACTGCCAGCATTCAGGTTAAACGATCAGTCCAAGCAGTATATATTTCAGATTCATCTCTCGGTCGCCATCATTAGCGGGCTATTATTCAATGCCAGTTTTTTTGCAGGCATTGCCTCAATGCACGTTATCAAACAAAGCACTCCCATCGTCAGTTATTTATCCACCCCCTATTCCCTGACCGCATTTAACATTGGCGCAGGTACGCTGTTTATATTATGGACAGTCATTTTATTTTCACGCTGGCATGTCAAAGAAGGTATAAAAATCGCGGCCCGCATTGCCGGGTTAGCCTTTGGTTTAGTATTTGTTACGGCCAGCACTATCGGCATCATATTCTATTCATCCAGCAAAGACTTATTAACGCAGAAAGAACTTGAATCCCAATCCACCCGCCTGTCACTGGAAAATATTCAACTGCAAACAATCATAGACAGTGCCCGGCAAGATGCACTAGTACTTGCCTACACCCCGCCAATTCAAGGCATTATCCGCGCCCAATATGCTCGGGGACTGGACCCCACTGATGGATCGACAGAATCTCTCTGGCATGACCGGCTTGCTGCTATTTTTTCCGGCTTTTTAATGTCGAAATCAAATTATTTAAAAGCGCGTTACATTGGCGTAAAAGATAATGGCCTGGAGATAATTTCTGTTGTCAAAAAAAACCTGAGTATTCTGCGAAGTTCAGATGACAAATTGGCCCATACTGATGCAGAACTTTTCTTTAAATCTGCGAAAAACAAGCCGTATTACAAAGCCTATATTTCAGAAACCAGAAAATTTCAATCAAGGCAGGAGCACTGGGGAACACCTGGCAGTAAATTGACAATACCCGTCTCGGTACCCATTAGCGATGACACAGGAAAGTTATTTGGTATTGTAGTAATAGATCTTGATTTTGGTGAAATCATAAAGTCTGTGTTACAAAAACACGCATTACTGTCTTCTCAACATAACGTATTGTCTCAACCGTTAAAAAATAGGGGCATAGTACTCAAGGCTCAATCCTCTGAATATTTCACTGAATATTTCACCGACAATAAAGGAAATATTTTACTCAGCGCTAACGTCGACAAGTCTACAATTAACGTTCATCCAACAAACACCAAAAAATTATTGGGCGTACAAAAAATTCAGGACATTTATCCAATAATTGATTCTATTATTAACTCAAAAAACCCTGTGTCCGGATATTTAATTTTCGAACACTCTCTCGGCTCTCAAGTCATCAATTACCAGAGAATTATACTGGATAAAAATAATCAACAATCTTTTTTGCGTTTAACCGTCACACCTTATTCAAAAATATCAGGCATTATCAGCCCCATATTAAACCAGTTCGCCATCATTGTTCTGGTGATGGTGAGTATGTCCGCGATGCTCGCATTACTATTTTCTCGTGTCATTACCAAGCCGCTCAAGCAAATCACCCAGGCTTCACGACAATTTTCCACTGGAAAAACAAACTTCACCTTACCCGAATATGCCTCAGGAGAATTCGGCACGTTGGCGCGTGCCTTTCGAGAAATGGTCACTCAGGTAAATGACCGTAATACCGCCGCCAAACAAAGTGAACAATTTATACGCGACCTGGTTAATTCCGCAGCCGATGGGCTGATCACTATGGATGAAGTTGGCAACATTGCGTCATTTAACACTGCCGCTGAATCAATATTTGGTTATGCTGAGGAAAAAGTGATTCATCACAATATAATTTTACTCATGCCTGAAAGATTCCGGACAGAATACGAAACACTTTTGCGGGAATATACGACAAGTTCAGGCATTGATATTAAAACACTTAGAATTAATATCACGGGTTTACGTCATAATGAAGACGAGTTTCCCGTTGAATTATCCATCAACCCGGTTAATTCATCTGCCACCCCCTTATTCATCTGCATTGTCCGAGATGTTTCCATACAAAAAGCCTCTGAAACAACCTTAAGGCTAGCGAACCAAGTAATGAACAGCGCCCCCGAAGGTATTATTATCACTGACACTGACAGCATCATTGTAAGGACTAATCCCGCTTTTGAAGAAATAACTGGCTATTGCCAGGATGATGTTCTGGGGAAAAAAGCGAGCCTGCTTAAATCGGGACGCCACAACAATCAATTTTATCAAACCATGTGGAAATCCATCAACGACTACGGCATTTGGCAGGGTGAGATTTGGGACAAACGTAAATCCGGGGAAGTTTATCCTAAATGGCTCAGTATCAGCGCCATAAAAGATGATGACAATTCTGTCACTCATTACGTGGGGATTTTTTCAGACATTACTGAACGTAAAGATGTCGAAAAAAGATTAGAGCACCTTGCGCACTACGACACGCTGACAGGACTTCCTAATCGTACATTATTCCATGATCGATTATTACATTCCCTGGAATTTGCTCGCCGTTCAAACAAAGGCCTGGCCGTCATGATGCTGGACCTTGATCGTTTTAAAATCATCAATGACACCCTCGGGCACGATATTGGTGACATGCTATTAGTCGAAGCCGCAAAACGATTAAAGAACTGCTTACGCAAAGTGGATACCGTCGCCCGCATGGGTGGAGACGAGTTTACCATCATCCTTTCAGAATTAAACGACACAACCGATGCCACTCAAGTCGCCCAGGTCATCATCAATACGCTGTCCAAACCCTTTCAATTGGCAGGACATGACTGTTTTGTCGGCGTTAGTATCGGCATCAGCTCGTTTCCAACGGATGGTGAGAGTCCAAAATTACTGACCAAACATGCGGACACTGCCATGTATCGGGCCAAGCAAGCGGGCCGTAACACGTATCAGTTATACACTCATTCCATGGGCACACAAAATGCCAAACGACTGGACATAGAATCTAAACTAAGGTCAGCATTGCAAAATAATGAACTGGATCTTTATTACCAACCCCAAATCGACGTTCTTACGGGAAAAATTTGTGGCATGGAAGCATTATTGCGCTGGCATCATGCTGAAATTGGCATGATTCCTCCCTCAACATTCATTCCGATTGCCGAGGAATCCGGGCTTATTCTGGAAATAGGAAAATGGATTTTAATGAGGGTTTGTCAACAATATTCCGATTGGCGATCTGCCGGTCTGGCTTCTTTATCTATTATGGTCAATATTTCCGCTCCCCAAGTATTGCAATCCAATTTTGCCAGTGACTTACATAAAATGCTTGAAGAGAGCAGCATGCCCCCTGAGAAAATGACATTAGAAATTACTGAAAGTACAATTATGGAATCCCCCTCACATGCTATTCCGCAATTAGAAAAATTGAGCGCGCTTGGCGTGCAGTTGTCCATTGATGACTTTGGCACCGGTTATTCATCCATGGGCCAACTTAATAAGCTCCCCATTCACAGTTTAAAAATTGATCAGTCTTTCATTCACGACATCAACGAAGATGAAAACAGTCAGGAAATTATTAAAGCAATGATTGCAATGGCACATAACCTGGGTTTAAGAGTTACCGCTGAAGGTGTAGAAACGTTGGAGCAATTTGAATTTCTCAAACAACTCAACTGCAATGCCATACAAGGGTTTCTCTATAGCCCGCCACTACCATTGGATGCCATCAATCACCTGCTGACAATAGGTGCTTCACCCGACTTGCTAAGCAGAAAACCCGGTTAAACGTTAGATTAGGGTTGAGGGTGCAACCCTGAAGTGACAGGCGAAAGTCAGCCTGAGAAAAATGTCGCATAGTTCCTCTGGTTCCCACGGTCCTCCGTGGGAACCCATACCGCACATTAATTATTCACCAGCGTATGCATTCCCACGCTGGAGCATGGGAACGAGACACAAACTGCATTAATCTTCTCTGCGTCCTTTGCGCCTTTGCGGCCTTTGCGTTTACAACACGGAAATAATTTATACCTCAAGCCCGGTAGTCATCCGCGTGGGCACAAAACACGTGCCCACCCTACGGACTTGCTAAGTAGAAAACCCGGTTAACCGTTAGATTAGGGTTGAGGGTGCAACCCTGAAGTGACAGGCGAAAGTCAGCCTGAGAAAAATGTCGCATAGTTTCGCAATATGACCTACATACAGACAAAAAACTCAGTCCTCAGCACTAATCATAAACAGAGAGTGCCTGTTCCTCTACAGCCTGTTAGTATCAACACCATCAAAATCACGCCTATACCCGCTAACTCAGGAGTCGTCATGGAAGAGAATATTCAGTCGATTTTACAGGAAGATCGTCTATTCCCACCCAGCAAAGCATTTTCAGATCAGGCCTTCATTAAAAGTCGTGCAGCGCTTGATGAACTTCGTGCCAAAGCTGAAGCTGACCATGAAGGTTTTTGGGCTGAACTGGCCCGCAGTGAATTGGATTGGCAGACGCCTTTCAACACGGTGTTGGATGAAAGCAAGGCTCCGCATTATGAGTGGTTCGCGGATGGCAAGCTTAACCTGTCATACAATTGCCTCGACCGTCATCTGGCGGAACGTGGCGACAAAACGGCCATTGTTTTTGAGGGTGAACAAGGTGACACCCGTCATATCAGCTATGCCGATTTACACCGCGACGTTTGCCAATTTGCCAATGGCTTGAAATCCCTGGGGGTTGGGCTTGGTGATCGGGTTATTCTGTATATGCCAATGACACCGGAAGCGGTCGTTGCCATGCAAGCTTGTGCCAGGATTGGCGCCACTCACTCTGTCGTATTTGGTGGGTTTTCTGCGGAGTCACTCAAAGACCGTATCGAAAATGCGGGGGCTAAAATTGTTATTACGGCTGACGGAGCGACTCGTGGCGGCAAAATCGTTGAGCTTAAATCTGCCACCGATGACGCTATCAGTAAAGGGTGTTCCAGCATCGAAAAGGTTATCGTGCTGAAACGTACCGGCCATGACATCAACTTCACTGACTCACGCGACATTTGGTGGCATGAACTCACCAAAGGAAAGTCCGATATCTGCGAGCCAGAATGGGTCAGCAGTGAACATCCTCTGTTCCTGCTTTACACCTCGGGCTCCACGGGTAAACCCAAAGGTATCCAACATTCCACTGGCGGTTATTTATTGAATGCCATCATGACCATGAAGTGGGTGTTCGATATTAATGACACCGACATTTTCTGGTGCACGGCCGATGTTGGCTGGATTACCGGACACACCTACGTGGCATTTGGGCCGCTGGCGGTAGGTGCCACAATGCTAATGTACGAAGGTGCTCCCACCGTGCCTGATGCCGGGCGCTTTTGGAAAATTTGCCAGGATCACAAGGTCACTATTTTCTATACGGCCCCCACGGCGATTCGCGCTTTGATGAAAGCGGGTGGAGATAAAACGCCTGCGAAATATGATCTCAGCAGCATTCGTTTACTCGGTACCGTGGGCGAGCCTATCAACCCCGAAGCCTGGATGTGGTACCACAAGGTGATTGGTGGCGAACGATGCCCCATTGTCGACACCTGGTGGCAAACTGAAACGGGCGCCCATATGCTAGCCCCAATCCCCGGTGCGGTGGCCACCAAACCGGGCTCCTGCACCCTGCCACTGCCTGGCATCGCCGCTGACATTGTCGATGCCAATGGCAATAGTATTACCGAGCCCAATCAAGGCGGTGTGCTGGTGATTCGCAAACCCTGGCCATCCATGATCCGTACCGTCTGGGGGGATGATCAGCGCTACTACGACACCTATTGGAAGATGTTCGACGGTAAGCTTTACGTTGCCGGTGACAATGCCCGCCGCGATGAAGATGGCTATTTCTGGATCATGGGCCGAATCGATGATGTACTGAATGTTTCAGGCCATCGTCTCGGTACTATGGAGGTGGAATCGGCTCTGGTCGCCCACCCCTTGGTCGCTGAAGCCGCCGTGGTGGGCCGCCCTCACGATGTGAAAGGCGAAAGCATCTTTGCCTTTGTAGTATTGCATGGCGAACGACCCGCTGATGGTATTGATGATGCCAAAACGGCTGAGCTGCGTGAATGGGTTGCGACACAAATCGGTGCCATCGCCAAACCTGATGACATGCGCTTTTCTGATAATCTGCCGAAAACACGTTCTGGAAAAATTATGCGTCGGCTCTTGCGTACCATCGCCCGTGGGGATGAAATCACCCAGGATATATCCACCCTGGAAAACGAGTCTATTGTCTTGCAGCTTCAGGGGAAGACCTAAGTCACGCGCCATAATCGCGGCCGACTGATCGTGCTAACGTCGAATAAAAACTAAAGATTTAGGGCTTTATAACCGATTGATATAGCCAGAATAGCGGTTCGCTGAAGTCATTTTGTCGTGCGCCAGTCGTATATCTACACCAGAGGTAATCCGTTCAAGTCGTATAGTCCCTGTTAATACAGTGGCATTATTATTGGCGCAGGGTTTACGGTATCTGGCAAGACATCCATTAGCTTTATATGCGCACATTTTTATGTTCTACAATAAATAATGTGCTAAAAGTTTTTGCCCACACTTAGCCGCAAAACATGGATTTACGCTCAACCGACATGCAATCTAAAACTATCATCACTATCGGGTTTACTGCCATTGTGGTGATGCTCA
This sequence comes from Ectothiorhodospiraceae bacterium, assembly GCA_002401775.2. Taxonomy (GTDB): domain Bacteria; phylum Pseudomonadota; class Gammaproteobacteria; order SZUA-152; family SZUA-152; genus SZUA-152. The sequence continues at coordinate 16,315 of NVUB02000211.1, read as the reverse complement.
TGGTGTTGTTAGGTGTTTGGGTCAACAACGTTCATAACAACGAGATTATCCTTAACAATATTGCGGATGCCCAACTGGAAACCCGGCAAATTACAATAATGCGTAATGCCGCCTATCGCCGGGCCCTTGCATTGCACCGCATGAGCATAATGCCCGACCCGTTCGACCTGGAAGAAGAAGAAAGACGCTTTCGTGAGCTCGGTGGTATTTTTATGTCGATGCGTGAAAAAGTATTATCACGCCCGATGCAGCAAGACGAAAAACTCGCCTGGGATCATGTGCGTGATATCTTAAACAAGGGCGGAGAATCCCAAAACCAGGTGTTGGATTTAATCCTGGATGAGCAACTCGACCGCGCCAACACCATTTTGCTGGACGAGGTCGTCCCTCTCCAGGACATATTTGTCAAAAGTATCTCGGATATTTTGGACGACCAGCGCAGTGCTGTGGAATCCAAAATTGCGGAAGTTACGCGCCGTAACCACACCACTTATTGGTTAATTGGGTTGTTTGCCAGCGTGGCGATGGTGCTTGGGGTTTTCACTATTTTTGTGGTGCGTCGAACCGGCAAAACGGAGTCTGCCCTCATCAATCAAGGGAAACGCATTCGTGAGCTTTACGAAGTGTCTTCCATGCAAGGCCTGGCTATTGATGAGCAAGTATCAGAAATGCTCAAACTGGGTTGTCGTATGTTGAATTTGGAAATGGCCAAAGTCTGCAAAATTGATATCCAAAAAAATACCAATACTTTTTTGTATACACACGCCCCTGAGTCCTATGCACTAAAACCAGGAATAGAATTGCCATTGGATAAAACATTTTGCAGCGTCACATTTTCTTCTGATAATGCGATTGCTATTAACAACATCAGTGAATCTACACACGTCAACAGTCCATACCACGAGTTTTCTCAACTCGAGTCGTATATAGCGGCAAATATTAGTGTCCGTGGAACAAAATTTGGCACCGTCAATTTTTCAAGCCGACTCCCTCACCGCAATGTATTCACCGACACGGATAAAGACCTGGTTAATCTCATCGGCAGTTGGTTGGGTCTTTCTCTGGAAAGGCAAATGAGCCAGGAAGAACTGTATACCGCCAAAGATAATGCCGAAGCGGCCAACAAAACCAAAAGCGCTTTTTTGGCAAACATGAGTCATGAACTCCGCACCCCGCTAAATGCCATCATTGGTTATAGCGAGTTAATGATTGAAGACCTGATTGATGCGGCAGAAAAAAGACAACTTCCTGATTTGAAAAACATATCCAGTTCAGGCCATCACTTGCTCCGGCTCATAAACGATATTCTCGATATTTCAAAAATTGAAGCCGGAAAGATGGAGCTTAATCTGGAAGAAACCAGTATAACGGAGTTAATTAATAATACGATTGAGAACTTCCGCCCTGATTTACAAAAGAAAGGCCTTAAATTGATCGTCAACAACAGTCCTGACCTGGGCATTTCCGTCGTTGACCCCATGCGGCTCACTCAAGCACTGATGAATTTATGCAGCAATGCACTAAAATTTACAGACAATGGCACCATCACTATCAATGCCGACCACGAGCGTCACGAAGGGATAACCTGGACCGTCATTCACGTGGCAGATACAGGCATTGGTATTGATAAAAACGATATTGATAATATCTTTATTCCTTTCCAACAATCCAGCTCTGGCGTAAATTCGCAATATGGTGGCACCGGCCTTGGCCTGGCTATCAGTCGCCGCATTTGTCGCTTAATGGGGGGAGATATCAGTGTGCAAAGTCACCTCAATCAAGGATCGACATTTAGCATTTGGTTACCCATCGAAAACTCTGGAAATCGGCTAAGGAATGGAAATTAAATAACTTATATAAGGAGCGCTCTGATTTAGTGCGTATTTTTTCGTTCTGATTGAGCAAAAATGCAGAAATAGTTGCTCTTATTTCGAGCTTTTGCAATTGAAGAACGGGCGCCACCAAAAGTAGGCGCTCTTAGGCGAAAGTAGGCGCATTAGGCGCATTAGGCGAAGACGGGCTGAAGCAGAGATGCTAATGGTATGAGTTATTTAATTTCTATTTCTAACGCCTCCACAGGAAGGATAATGGCGGTAGTCACTTTTTAAAAGCACAACCGTTATTTGAAAGCTTTGCTGAAATACCTTGCTAAATGACCTTATTAATTTCTACAGGTTTAATTCTCCGCAGCTTGTCTAAAAGCGCCGACTGTCGGTGCTGCGAGGTGATTATAGGTCTTACTGGATAGTCGGTGATGCCGGGTCATGACTGAAATCCATACCGCTGGGGTTTTCGCTATCACACACGCCAACCACATGCACCACAAAACGCAAGGTCTTGCCGGCAAAGGGGTGATTGCCGTTAACAGTAATTTGTCCGTCTTCTATTTTTGTCACTGTCATTTCCAGCGTTTCGCCTTGTTCGTTTTTAAATGTCGGCTTGGCACCAATGACCCGATACTCTGGAGGTGCGCTCTCAACGCTAGTGGTTATAATTAATTCAGGGTCTTCCAACCCGAACCCTTCCTCAGGAGACAATACCACCTCCACACTGTCACCAATGGTTTTCCCTTCGAGTTCCATAATTATTTTTGGAAAAATTTGGTCGTCCACACCGTATACAAAATCAATGGGAATATCATTTTGTTCGACGATGTTATTACCTTGAGAAGTAATTTGAGAAGTAACTTGGGAAGTAACTTGAGAAGCACCTTCAGACAAAATACTGTATGTAATAGAAATCAATTTATTTTTTTTAATCGTTTGCGGCATGGCAATATTCCTATTTTCTCTGATTAATTAACGATTTCATGATTTGACCTCATCCATCGCTAACACAACGAAAGCCAACGTCTTCACTTTCCATTTCCGGCTCAGCAAACTGTCGCGTAGCCGTTCGAAAAAAATAACTGATAGCATAGTGGCCAACGCCACCGCCGCCACCGCCGCCACCGCCGCCACGTATAACACGGTTCTGTTTACCAAAAGCCTTTGATTCATATGCTGAACCGTCATAAGGTGCATACCAGTCCTCTACCCACTCCCAGACATTGCCCGAAAGATCAAATGCGCCATAGGGTGATTTGTTTTTGGGATAAGCACCCACGGGGGCCATGCCCTCATCCCATTCGCCATCATCACCGGTATTGGTAATTTTAGCATCCCAGTCATTCCCCCAGGGGTATTCGAAACCCTCTGCACCACGCGCGGCCTTTTCCCACTCAGCCTCTGTAGGTAAGCGGCTATCACGCCATTGACAGTAGTCCTTTGCAGCAAACCAATTAACACCGGTCACCGGAAAGTTATCTTGCGCCTGTTGCTGCGCCAGCATTGCCACTACCAGCGCAGGCTTTTGCATTTCACGCGTATCCAGATCCACCGCAAACATATCAATCGCCATTTTTCGCATTTTTTCAACACCCAGCATGTGAAGCTGTTCTTCTGAAATGGCATAACCGTTACTCACCCAAAGATAAGGCAACATTTTTCTGGCACGTAAAATATAATCTTTAAATTGTTTATTCGTGACTTCATAGGTGTCAATTTTAAACGCATCAAGGTGTATTTTTTTCTGAGGATGTTCATCCACAAACAATGGTGCAGGAAACCCATACTGCTGGCGCATCGCCAAATCATCTTCCTTATTACTACCCCGAATAAACTCACCCGCAGGCACCAACACCTGCTCCACTTTTACTGGCGTATTTTTTGAATCCCGCCCCGGCTTTGCACTTTTATCATCTTTCTCACACCCTGCAATAAAAATAAACAAAATACTCAGCAACAAACAATAACCCCTCACAAGCCCCGTCCCATTTTCTTTACCCTTTTCTCTTTTATCTTTTATCTTTACTCTGAGTTCTTAGCACACCGAAACCCAAAGCTATCGTTCTTTACCTTTTTGGCAAAAAATGACCGGTTAAACACCGGTGCAGATATACCACATTTATAAAAAGAACAATCAAACCAGGAACCTCCTTTCAAGGTTTTATAGCGTTCTCCATAACTTTCGGAGGGTGTTTTATTTCCCGGATAAGCCTTATACCAAGAGGCCGTCCATTCCCAAACATTACCTGACATGTCGTACACACCATAGGGGCTTTTCCCTTTCTCAAAGGCTCCCACCGGGCTGGTATCGCCAAATTTTCCGATTTCCTGCCAACGCACGGGAGTATTGGCCACCTCAGTAGAAAATTCATCTCCCCAGGGGAACATACGGCCATCCGTACCACGCGCGGCTTTTTCCCATTCCTCGTCCGTGGGCAAGCGTTTGCTCGCCCAGTCGCAATAATCGTTGGCGTTTTCCCAGGTCACATAGACCACAGGATGGTCGGCCTTGCCCGTAGGAAATGAGCGGTTTCGCCAGTGTCTCGGAGAACGGCCACGGGTTGCATCATTGAATTTTTTGTATTGCAGGTTAGTCACTTCAAACTCATCAATATAATAGTCTGGTAGCATCACCACATGTTTTGGCCCTTCGTCAGGCAAGCGCGAATCACTGCCCATAATGAAGTTACTCGCTGGAATCATCAGCATTTTATTGGGTGTATCGCCGAGTCGAGATCCCTCGGAGTAGGCAGGAAAACGCATACCGTAACCTTCTTGTCGATTGGGGATCACTGCGCGTTTGGGTTCATCAAGACGTGTAGAAAGGTTGCGGACATTGTCCTTATGCCGGGAAGGCGCACTGGTCGGCTTGTCGGTTTCGTGGCAACTTTTGCACTTGCCCAGGCTCACCGTGAGTATTTCCTGCAATTCCGCTTTGTCTTCATGACAACGGATGCATTGCTGCTGAGAATGCACATATCGCTCATCGGCTGACGCTGTAGGGGAAATGGCGGAAGCGTTAGCAATAGGCACGTCCCCTGCAAAACCATCGCGCCCCAACAACAGGCTTGAGCTTACGATTAACAACAGGAAAAAAACGGGAATAATACGAAGGATCATGTCTGTGTGTTCAATAAATATGTAAAATTAAACCCACATGATAACACAGGCAAAGCGTCAATCCTGAGCCGTCCAGTCTAGACGAAGCCCTGGCTCAGACGCCATTGCAGCGGCCTCATCGGCCACCCACAGGCCGGCCACTGCCAATAACTGCTCATCCGCGTACAGCAAGGGAATCCGCTCACGAAGCCACGGTGGGATACCAACCTCTTGAAACAGTTTTTTCAATGCATGGTGCCCATCCCGACCAACAGGACGCAACCGTTCCCCACCCTGTCGGAATCGAATTTCGAGCTCCCTCCCCACCAATGACGTTAGTGCAACCCCCTGCCCGGTCAGTTCCTCCATATTCAGGTTACCCAGACCCGGAATCGACAAGGTCTGTTGTCCATCCCACGGCAGTGCAAGGGCAGTATTGTGCTCAGACAACGGCGAGCGGATAAAGAGCTCATCCCGATAACGACGGGCCTCCCCCCCCGGCCAGCTTACCAACGGCTCACTGCTGTCCGATGCCCCAACAACTTCCTCCCAGACACATTGCAACTGAGCTGCCGATGGTGTCGACAGGCCGCGATCACGACACCACTGATGCATGAGGTTGCGCGCACGGACTTCACCCAATAATTGCAGACCACTCACCGAAAGCGATTGATTGTTAACCTTCACCGCTTCAATATCGTCTGTGGCAACAACGGCCAACAATTCAGCGGCCTCAGCGCATAATCCCGCTGACCGCGACAAGGTCGTGGCCATGGCCGGAAAACGGGCTTTAAGTATTGGCATAATATCGTGGCGTAGGAAATTGCGGTCAAAACGTGTATCGGTATTACTGCCGTCCTCTACCCATAACAGGCTTTCTTGCTGTGCATACCTCTGTAACTCATCGCGAGAACAGTGTAGTAGCGGACGCGCATGCCAGCCGTGGGCAAAATAGGAATATGTCGGCATCGCCGCCAGCCCCCGAGGCCCGGCACCTCGCAGCAATTGGATCAACAAGGTTTCGGCCTGATCATCCTGATGATGGGCTGTCAGCAGGCAATCGCCGGGTTTCATGAACGTTCGGAAAGCCTGGTAGCGAGCCTCACGCGCGACGGCTTCCGGGCTTTCACCCGTTTTGTGGTGTGCATCAACCTTAAAATGGGTGAAAGAGACGTCCAGCGCATCGCATTGGGCCTTGCAATGAGTAGTCCACTCGTCTGCTGTAGCGCTTAAACCGTGATTAATATGCAGGGCAATGAGTTCGCGTTTGTTGAGTGTATTCCGTATTGCCGCAAGGGAGTGAAGCAATACATGGGAATCCAGTCCGCCACTGTAAGCGACGATAAAACGAGTAATCTCAGGGAAAAATGGCAGGCTTTTTAATGGATGGCTGAGCATCAAGGAATTGTAACATGGAGTATTCTGCAAAAAAGAGCACCTGATTAGACAGAAAAATGGGGAACCAAGACGCTATTTGAATTGATGATGTAGTTAGCGCGTTCACCACATTCATTGAATATCGTTAACCCGCTGACGGTATTATTTTTTGTATTTCGCTAAAATTTCTTACCTGCCCTAATCATAAACCGCCGTTCAGGGCCCAGGGTACCTTTCGAGAAAAAGGGAGTGGTTTTTGTCGCGGGATAGCGGATTTCATCGTCAAAGATATTCGTTACCATCACATTCATAAAATAACCTTGATTCCATAAATTCTGAATTCTGTAATTCATATCAACGGGGAAATAGTGATCCACATCTGAGCCTAACCGACTTCCGGTCGAAGGATCAGCACCCGGTGCTACATCCCATTTTGCTTTCATAGAACCTACGTAACGAGCAGTCAACGAAAGCGATTGCTTATCACTCATTAAATATGCCATTTTCAAATATCCCAGAAAACGTGGAGAATACCCCAATTCTATATTTTCAAAACCTGGAGACTTATTCTTTGAATCAAGAAAGACGACACTTGCATCCAGATGGAAATCATTAACCGGCTCGGCTTTCACACCCAATTCCAGACCAACAGTTTCTTGCTCCCCGGCATTGAGGCTAAAAGTAAGGACTGAACCAGAGGCGCTAACGTTTTCTCGAGTAATTAAATTATCGAGAACATTATAAAAAAGTTTTGCGCTTATGCCGAATTTATTAGAGAAAGTCCCAAGATAGTCTAGTTCGTACGTCTTAATTTTTGCTGGGTCAAGCTGAGGAAGATCTGGCCGGAGCAATAACTCTGCAGAGTCACCAAAAGCGGGTTGTTTTATAGCATTTCCGTAAAGTGCTTTTAAAAGATGTATGTCATCAAAGGCGTAGATAACCGCCAAATTTGTCAAATAATTAATATCATCGTTGGTAAATTCTCCGGTTGACGTTGTCCCTTCTGAAGTCACTTTCATGTCAAAATTCGCCAGCTGTTCTACCCGCAATCCTCCCGACAACCGTAAATTATCAGACATTTGATACCCTATATTTGAAAAAATGGCATTCAGTGAAACATCACTACTCGCGGGGAGAATAAATCGTCTATCCAAACCAAAGGCCGGAATTTCAAACCCTGATAGATTTTTGGTTTGTGTATACCGGTTAAAACCTGCAAGAAAGTCCAACTGACTCGTTATATCAAAACTGGCAGAGGTTTCTATTTCATAGGCCCTATTATCAATGAGATTAAAAGTGTCGTTATTGGCGAATGACCAGCGCATCGTCATATCATTCGTGTAATAAAATGATGATACATGGGCATGTAAGCCGATGTTATTGGCATACACCTCATCAAAAGAAACCGTAGTGGTTATAGACTCAATCTCATCATCGATGCCCTTACCTAACCCAGGGATCAGCGCTATAACACCTTTATTAGTTTTTACATAATTCACGTTGAGACTAAATGACCGTACTTTGAAAGCGCCGTTAAGATAAAGGTTTTGTTCACTAAGCTGACCTTTGCTGGTGGCGTCAGCCGGTATTCCCGCAAACCCTGTCAAAGCTGAAGGGTCGTTGACCATATCAACCCAATTATGATTCATACCATCAGTATCCGAATACCCCATGTCAACATTGTAAGAAAATGAGTCACTCGTACGCCCCCCCACGCTTCCTACCACCCGATAAGTATCATTACTTCCGTATCCAGCAGAAACGATATTAGTAACCGGTGCATTAGCACCCAGGTCACGAGTAATAATATTAATAGCCCCCATAAAGGCACCACTTCCGTATGTTACCGATAACGGCCCCCGGACAACTTCTATTTTTTCAATCAGTTCTACGGGAAGGGAAATTTTAGCAATATTATACGAATCGTATAAACTTTCTTTTTGATTAACACCATTCACCAGAATGATCATGTCATTAAAGTGTCCTGTGGAGAAAAAACCACGCACACCGTAATTTTGTGACCCATTCCATGCGTAATCATCAATTTGATACATACCCACAATATGATCAAAAATATCGATCAGTGTAGAATATCCATACACCTCAATATCCGCACGAGTTATAACGATAGCACTGGCCGGTGTTTGTCGAACCGTCTCATCATTTTTAGTGGCCGTTGAAATGGTAACATTGAGTAACCTTTCCAGAGAAATGTCAAAGACCTCCGAAACATCACTCTCTTCATGAGCACGGACATCAGACACAAACAATGGGATGTTAATAAATAATAAAAAATATAACGTTACCGAAACAAAAGGAGATTTATTACTCATGATAACTCCTATAACAATCAATCAATAAATACAATAAATACAATAAAACCCAAATAAATCAATTGCAACCGACCATTCTAGCGAAAATTTTTAACCTATCAACAGTCTTTTAATGGATGATCATCAAGTACATTTAATAGTGCTAACAATGAATATAAGCAAGGACATTATAAAATAGTTGTCATATATATACTGTCAGCGTGTTCATTTATGGGGTCTTCCGGCTGTTGAATTAACAATGTTTGATTTCTATACTTCTTTTTAGTTGATCCTGTATTTCTACAAGCTAATATAAGGACATAAGTGGCTGCAATATAAACCCCAGGTTAAATAAGGGTAAAATCAATGGGAATATCACTGAGTTTTTCGTTGCTATTGTATTTTCATTATTACCAATATTTTCCTACCCTGTTTATTCTCCTGACCCACCTAATTCTTATTTTAAAAATTGGAAACTTCATACTTCAGAACAATCACCACCCTGTAACATTGACACTAAAATGAATACCCTCTCTTACAAAACATGTCTTATTATTGGTGGATTGCTTTTTTTATCCATGGGATTTTCATTTGCAGCAACACCAGCGTACAAGATTAAAGCCGCATATATTTATCAACTTACTCGATTCGTAACATGGCCGAATGTTCCCCGAGATATAAATAGTCCATTTAACATTTGCGTACTCGGAAAAACATCTATTGGTAAAGAGCTAAAGAATATCGAAAACCGCCAGGAATATGGGCGACAATTTCACGTCATTTACCCAAAAAACCTCACCGACACTGATATGTGCCATATTATATACCTTGCAAAATCCAACCAAAATGAATTGCGCGCAATGCTGGATTTACTCGAAAAACAACCTGTACTAACTATAAGCAGCGTTCCGGACTTCGCTTACCAAGGCGGGGTTATTGGTTTTGTAACCGATAAAAATCGTATTCGTATGGAAATCAACCACGCTGCATCACTTCGCGCTAACATTCAACTCAGCGCCAAACTGCTAGAACTTGCTATTCCCATCAAGGGAAATTCCTCCAGGGAGTTCCTTAGATGAGGTGGTTCAAAAAACAAAATATCAGCACCAAACTCGTTTTCATTATTTTCATCGTTAGCTTTGTCATTGTGACATTAGTAGGTGGTATGAGAATCATTTGGGAAATACAACAAACCCGCCAATCACTCACGCAGGAATTAATGACTTTGGCTCGTTTGATCGGCGACCGCTCCAGCGCAGCTTTGGCATTCAATGACATTCGCTTAGGAAGAGAAAATCTCGCCTCTTTACGTGAGTTACCTCATCTCAGGCGGGCTTGCCTGTACCGCATTGATGGCAGTCTATTATCTGACTATCAACATGATATAAAAAAAATCATTGGTGCTTTCAACGCCACCACTGTCCACTGCCCCCCCGAAAACCCGTTTACAAACACTCAATCACATTTTGGAGATGACAGATTACACATTAATTTCGTCGTTCGACAAGATGGTATACCATTAGGTTGGTTATTTATCAGTAGTGACCTAACGCCAATTTATACACGATTAAACAATCAAATTACATTCTCTGTACTGGCATTAGTGGTTTCTATGTTGTTGTCTGTATTATTGGCAACATGGTTACAACGGCTTATTTCAGGGCCGATTAAAGCCGTCACCAATGTGGCACGCGCCATTGAAGAGCAAACAGACCGTCATCTTCGCGCGCCGGTGTGCAGTCATGATGAAGTGGGACAACTTGCCTTAAGTTTTAACGCCATGCTCGATACATTAGAAGCACAGAACCAACAGATTGTTTCGGCCAAAGCAGACCAAAAATCTGCTTCCGCTCGTTACCAGGGGCTTGTTGAGTCCACCTCTGCTATTCCCTGGGAATTCGACCTCATCAGTCAACGGTTTATTTTTGTTGGCCGTCAAGCCGAAAAAATCCTCGGCTATCCTGTAGAGGACTGGCACCAAAAAAACTTTTGGCAGCAACGCATGCACCCGGATGATATGGAAAAGTCTATACTCAATAGGACTCTCCTAAATGATAGCGATGCAGTTCAGTTAGAATATCGAACTTTTGCTGCCGATGGCCGTATGGTTTGGATACATGATGATGTCCAGGTTATCTTCAAGGAGGGAAAAGCAGTACGCTTACACGGATTCATGTTCGATATCAGTAAACGAAAAAAGTTGGAAGAAGAATTACGTAAACACCGAAATAAATTGGAAACCCTTGTAGAAAAACGCACGACTGAACTACAGACAGCCAATGATGAATTAGAAGCATTCAGCTATTCAATTTCCCATGATCTACGCGCTCCGCTACGATCTATTTCCGGGTTTTCTCAAATATTGTTAGACGATTATCGCCATACACTTGATTCTGAAGGACAGGGCTTTCTGAACCGCGTCGTCGACAATACAACGCGCATGTCAACATTAATTGATGACCTTCTTGAACTTGCACATTTGGGGAAAAAGCAGCTCAGCATGGTTTCTGTTAATTTTGACGATCTGGTTTCAGATGCCGTCAAGTTAATAGAGGATAATCCTGAGTACAACAGCTCTCTACAAAAAGTAGAATTTACTTGTTCACCACTTGGAGTGGTCACTGCTGATAAGGGATTATTAAAAGCTGCCATTAACAACTTATTAGGAAATGCCTGGAAATATACATCAAAAATAAACAAGCCCCGTATCAAAATGGGTAAAATAAACTCCGCTGAAGGAGTCACTTACTTTATTAAAGATAACGGCGCAGGCTTCGATATTGCCTACATGGATAAAATATTTGTCGCTTTCCAGCGTTTGCATAAACGTGATGAATTTGAAGGTACGGGCATCGGTCTGGCAACCGTATCACGTATCATTCATCGCCACGAGGGACGAATTTGGGCGGAAGCCGAAGTAGGTAAAGGTGCAACTTTTTATTTTACATTAAGTAAACCTGAATGATCTTTCGTGAGTAAATAACCGCCAGGGTGTGGGGGAAACGTGGGAACCCAGACCACCGACATCGCAGATTGGGGATTATGTAGGGGCACCCCTCGTGGATGCCCTTGGATTACCGGTAAAAATGGGCAACCACAAGGGTTGCCCCTACGGTTACCGATGAATTAATGGTGTTAGGCAAAGCCAGCCTCTATCAATGCGTCGCCTTGTCGCCCCAAATGTCTTTCAAGCGTTTATCGCGGCCACAGCTCCAGCGATAATAATTGTACCGGACAGAACTCTTTTTATAAAAATCCTGGTGGTAGTTTTCTTCACCTTTAATGGGGTAAAAAATCGATGCATTGATAATCGGGGTTACGACTTTTTTGTTTGGAAACTGTTTAATGACTGCCTGCTTCGAGCTTTCGGCAAGCATTCTCTCTTGTGCGTTAGCCACAAATATGGCGCTCAAATAACTGTGGCCTTTGTCGCAAAATTGTCCTTTATCATCGAAGGGATCAATATTTACCCAGTAGTAATCCAGCAGTTCTTTGTAACTGACGACACTGGAATCGTAGGTAATTTCTACCGCTTCATAGTGTCCACGGTGATTACCATTATATGTTGGGTCTTCCAGGGTACCTCCAGTGAAGCCGGAAACCACTTCCGATACGCCTTTGAGTTTTTCAAAATCGGATTCCATGCACCAGAAGCAACCCCCAGCAAGTACCGTTTTGTCTGCTGCGGCATTGGAGAGATAACCAAACATGCCTAGTAGTACTAATCCCATCCATATTCTTTTCATTGCCACACCTCTTAAAATTTATCTTAAAAAAACCAAAACACCTCAAAATACGTATTGACTACGGGTACACTTGAAAGGCGACCCTATTGTGCAAACGTTGCCGTAAACACATTGCTACGACTGATGCTTATGCACACAGGGTAGCCTTTTCTACTGATTTATTAGTCAATACTGATGCTTTGTATATTACGACTAAAATATCCCGATTTTGTGTCAGCCTAAATGCTTTTTATTGATAATTAATCAGAACCTTCTATATAGCGAATAATCTTGCCCACTAAAACCAGCAACGCTTTAACGAAAAAAGGCTCCCTATGGGAGCCTTTTCGACCAAAAACCGATGTGATTCTTTAGCGGTTTTCATTCTCTTCAAAATTCCCGTACTGCATCAGCCGTTCATAACGGCTATCCATCAGTTCATCCATCGGCATTGCTTCGAGGATATCCAGATTTTCACGCAACGCATTTTTCAGGTTCATTGCTACCGCATCTACATCCCGATGGGCTCCACCCAGTGGCTCACTGATAATTTGATCAATCAACTCCAGCTCTTTAAGCCGTGCGGAGGTAATCCCCATAGCAATAGCGGCATCCGCCGCTTTTTCCGCACTTTTCCACAATATTGTGGAACAACCTTCAGGAGATATCACCGCATAAGTGCCGTATTGCATCATCAGTACACGATCACCCACACCAATGGCCAGGGCACCACCGGAACCTCCCTCACCAATAATGGTACAAATAATTGGCGTTTTGAGCTGTGACATGACAAACAAATTACGGGCAATGGCTTCGCTTTGGCCCCGTTCTTCGGCATCAATGCCAGGATAGGCACCGGGAGTATCGATAAAGGTGAAAATGGGCATCTTGAAACGCTCGGCCATTTCCATCAAACGCAAGGCTTTACGATAGCCTTCAGGACGCGGCATAGCGAAATTGCGTTTGAGTTTTTCGGTGGTGTCCCGGCCTTTTTGATGGCCAATGACCATAACAGGCTTACCATCGAATCGGGCCACACCACCCACCAATGCCTGGTCATCGGCAAAAGCACGGTCCCCGCGCAATTCCTGAAAGTCAGTAAAAATACGCTTAATATAATCCAGTGTATAAGGACGCTGCGGATGGCGCGACATCTGCGACACTTGCCAGGGATCGAGCTTGGAAAATATGTTCTCCGTCAGCTCGCGACTTTTACCTTGCAAACGGCCGATCTCTTCAGAGATGTTAATTTCGCTGTCAGTACCCACATGGCGCAGCTCTTCGATCTTAGCCTCAAGCTCAGCAATGGGTTGTTCAAATTCGAGAAAATTCAGGTTCATAATATTTCAGCGTAAAGGGACAAGGGAAAAGTGAGCCGCATTCTACCCTTTTCTGTTTAATCTTGTCTCTTTTCTGTGCTGTTTTAATACTCCACCCGTACGCCTTCGCGCCCGATCAGGTTGTCCAGTTTTCGCATTAGCGCGTCGGTGGGTGTTACCCGCCAATTGGCGCCGAGTTGAATCTTCACTACGGCACCCGTCTGCTGGTAATCCACGCATACCGGGCAATGTCCATCTCGATAGGGGGCCAATACCTCGGTCAGGCTGCGAATAAAGCCATTGCCGGCCTTTTTTTGGTCTACCTTTAGGACCAGCTGGCGGGCAAAGGCTTCGCGGGCGTGGTCGATGTCGTAGAGTTTATTGGCACTCATTTTTATGCCACCGGTATAATCATCAATGCTCACTTCGCCTTCTACGACAAGCAGACGGTCTTTGGCGATGAGGTCACGATACTCATTGTAGGCCTCGGAAAATACGGCTAGTTCAAGCCGACCAGTGCGATCATCAAGGGTGATGAAGGCAATGCGGTCTCCGCGCTTGGTATTCATGGTACGTATCGCCACCACCAGTCCGGCCACGGTTATATTTTGGTCACCCTTGGGGTTGAGATCGACAATGCGTTTGGAGACGATTTGGTTAATCTCGTGTTCGTATCGATCAATGGGGTGACCGGTAAGATACAGTCCCAACGTTTCTTTTTCGCCCGTAAGGCGAATTTCGTCATCCCAGTCTTTGGCCTCGACAAACTGCCCTGCCTCTTCCTCAGTTTGCTCCCCCGGCGTGGGCTGGGCCACACCAAACATGTCATTCTGGCCGCTGGCGAGATTTTTATGGTGCTGCTCGGCACGCTGCACGGCGGATTCCAGTGTTGCCATGAGCGTGGCGCGATTCGGGCCAAGATCATCCATGGCGCCGGCACGAATCAAGCCTTCAAGGGTACGTTTGTTGGCCTTTTTCAGATCGATTCTCTGACAGAAGTCGAACAGATCAAGGAATGGGCCCTCTTTTTCGCGGCTTTCGATAATCCCTTCGATAGCACCTTCGCCCACCCCTTTAATGGCACCGAGACCGTAAAAAATGCCCTTGTCGTCCTTTACCGTAAACTTATAATGACAGGCGTTGACGTTAGGCGACTCCACCTTCAACTTCATCTCACGAGCGTCTTCGATGAGGATAACCACCTTGTCGGTGTTATCCATATCGGCGGACATTACCGCTGCCAGGAATGCGGCAGGATAGTGGGCCTTAAGCCAGGCTGTCTGGTACGACACCAGCGCATAAGCCGCCGAGTGAGATTTATTGAAGCCGTAACCGGCAAACTTCTCCATCAAGTCAAAAATATAGGTCGCGGTTTCTTCTTTCACGCCGCGCGCCAGCGCACCCTGTGTAAACAAGTCACGCTGCTTGGCCATCTCTTCGGGCTTTTTCTTGCCCATGGCACGCCGCAGCATGTCGGCACCGCCCAAGGTGTAACCGGCCAATATTTGGGCGATTTGCATGACCTGTTCCTGATAAAGAATAACCCCGTAGGTGGGCTCCAATATGGATTTAATATCAGGGTGCGGGTACTGCGCGGCTTTTTTGCCGTGCTTAACGTTGATGAAGTCATCCACCATGCCCGAGCCCAATGGCCCAGGACGGAATAATGCCACCAGAGCGATAATTTCTTCGAAAGCATCGGGTTTCAGGCGTTTAATGAGGTCCTTCATACCGCGAGATTCCAACTGGAACACGGCGGTGGTCTTGCAGGCTTTAAGAAGCGTGTAACTGGCCGGATCATCCAGCGGGATCGATTCTATTTCCGGGCGAGCCTCTTTGCCCAGCTGGCCCTCAATATTGTCCAGCGCCCAGTCGATGATGGTCAGGGTGCGCAGACCCAAAAAATCGAATTTAACCAGTCCCACGGCCTCGACATCATCTTTGTCGAACTGACTGACGACATTCTCGCCACCCTCTTCACAGTACAGCGGGCTAAAGTCGGTAAGTTTTGTGGGGGCAATAACCACACCACCCGCGTGCTTGCCAGCATTACGTTTGAGACCTTCCAGAGATTTGGCCATGTCGATGAGGCTGGCCACATCTTCATCCTGTTCGTAAAGCTCGCGCAAGGAATCTTCCTGCTCCATGGCCTGTTCGAGGGTGATACCCACCTCGAACGGGATCATCTTGGAAATACGATCTACAAAACCATAGGGGTGGCCAAACACTCGCCCCACGTCCCGCACTACGGCCTTGGCGGCCATGGAACCATAGGTGATGATCTGAGAGACTTTTTCGCGGCCATAGCGACGGGCCACATAGTCGATAACACGGTCACGACCTTCCATGCAGAAATCCACGTCGAAATCAGGCATGGATACACGTTCGGGGTTGAGAAATCGCTCGAACAGCAGGTCATATTCCAACGGGTCTAAATCAGTGATGGTCAGTACATAAGCCACCAACGAACCCGCACCGGAACCACGCCCCGGCCCCACAGGAATTTTGTTGTTCTTGGCCCACTGGATAAAATCAGCAACGATGAGGAAGTAACCGGGGAAACCCATTTCGATAATAACGCCCAGCTCGATTTCCAGCCGTTCATCATAAGGCTTGCGAACCTCGGCAAAGTCTGGCGCATTACGGTCAAACAGTTT
>NVUB02000210.1 GCA_002401775.2 Ectothiorhodospiraceae bacterium | reverse complement strand
CCTGAGTAAGCGTGATTCTGAGGCATTTTTCGTGCTGGCAAGGCGCGGTGAGGCGTAATAGTCATTCTATTGCAACGAATCGCAACGCCGCCAGCGCGGAAAAGGACCAGAGTCACGCCACGAACGGTGATTGAGAACGGCCCCTAGGCTTTTGGAGATACTTCTGAAGCCCAGGCAAAGCCCAGGAAAAATCCAGGCGGCCTGTCATTCTGCAGGCCGCCTGTTTTGTTAACGGGTGGAAATACTGTGTGGGTTTGTTATTGCCCTGTTAATTGTATTCCTGGGCGACTATTTCTTTGTAGTATTCGCGCGCCCCTTTCTTCATAAAATAATAATCTTTAGCACCTGCTTTTTCCAGAGCGTATTGTAACCAGCGAACTTGTTTACCGACTTCGTCATAGATCAGTAATGTGCGATCTTGTTTTAACGCTTTTTGGATGTAACGTTCTAGCTTTTGTTGTTGATCGAGGCTGGCCCAACGTTCCAGACCAGGATAAAAACCCACGCCAGCGCGTTGGTATTTATCGCGAACGTCGATCACCATCAGCTTTTTGCCTGGGCGGGTTGCTCGATCACTAAAAGTATCCGGGGTGAGAAGGCGTTTTTTAAATTCAGATTTAGGAATTAAATGCGCGAGGTTCACCGGGCTGGCGCCGAGTAAAACGGCTTCTTTCGGGTAGGCTTTTGTCCAATCGAAGATACCGGCATCAAAGGCGATGACATTACTGATGTCAGCCTCCATTGCCTTTTTGGTGGCAATGTAGGATTTCATGCAGGTGTGGCCATTGCAGTAAAAGACGATGGATTTATCGGAGGTGGCGCGTAATCTGGCGACATCTCTTTCAAAACTATCGCCAGCCACTGGAATATTGACGGCAGTCTTTACGCGCAGTGTTTCAAATTCCAGTTTGGAGCGGGCGTCTACAATGATCACATCATCGAACTGACTGTAGAGGTCATTTAACTCAATGTAGGGAATTTGGGGGTACTTATCCCTTCCTGGGAAATCGTCGCTTGCCGCAAAAGAAACTGATTGGCCAAATAGAAGGGCAGCGAGTACGCTAATGATCGAAAAATTACGCATGATTAACTCCATGTCAATAAGTTGTGATTTATTGTAACCCATATCATTCAAAATACTTAGCTTTTACGAAGCTGTTGGTTTTATATCGTCCGTTATGTGAAACCATTAACTGTTTTTTTGGCGTTTTGACCAATAGAGCCCATTTTTGCTCGCGGTCGCGGATATAGGGCTGGCGTCCACCAATTAAGTTTGATGGACTTCCGGTATTGAGATGCGCGTTGTGGAAGTCTGTACTTAAAGGGGGCTTGTTCAAGTTGGCGAGCAAATTGCCATTAACATTACACGTTTTTAGTTAATATTTAGTTCCCACTTGTGTGCTCGAGCACCTAATAAACATCTATCGCATACTGGCTTTATTTATTATTTAATGCTGGATATAAGTTGTCGGTCAGCCGTGTTGCCAAACATGTTGCGCTGATCCAGACGTTGCCCAGGGTAAAATAATTTGGCTGATTGTTGGGTTGATGGTTCGGTTGATGGTTTGGTTAATCTTTCGGCTCATTAATCCGCATCATACCCTAAATTAGGCGCCAGCCAGTATTCGGACTCGCTGGTATTGATGCCCTTGCGTTGGGTGTAGTCGGCCACTTGGTCGCGATTAATTTTACCCACGGCAAAGTAGTTGGAATCGGGGTGCGAATAATATATACCGCTCACGGCGGCGGTGGGCACCATAGCTTTTGATTCTGTGAGCCAGATCCCCGTATTGGCTTTGGCGTCCAGCATTTCCCACAGAGTGTCCTTTTCGGTGTGATCCGGACAGGCGGGATACCCGGCGGCGGGCCGAATACCCTGGTAGGTTTCTTTTACCAGCTCTTCCCTGGGCAATGTTTCTTCTGTTGCATAAGCCCAAAATTCCTTGCGCACTCGCTGATGCATGCGTTCGGCAAAGGCCTCGGCCAGACGGTCGGCGAGGGCTTTGATCATAATCGACTGGTAATCGTCGTGGTCAGCCTCGAAACGTGCAATGTGCTCATCAATACCAATGCCGGCGGTAACGGCAAAGCCACCCACATAGTCTTTCAGACCCGTATCTTTAGGGGCAACAAAGTCAGACAGGCAGCGATTAGGCTTGCCGGGTGGTTTTTCCAGCTGCTGACGCAGGTTGTACAGGGTGTGCTGTACTTCACCACGCTCTTCGTCCGCATACAGTTCGATGTCGTCATCGTTGACGCTATTGGCGGGGTAAAAACCAATCACGGCACGAGCGGTCAGCCATTTTTCATCGATGATTTGCTTCAGCATGGCCTGTGCGTCGGCAAACAGTTTTTTCGCCTCTACGCCTTTTTCGGCATCATCAAAAATCTTCGGATAGCTGCCGCGTAGTTCCCACGAATGGAAGAACGGCGTCCAGTCGATGAATTCCACTAGTTCTTGCAGCGGGTAATCATCAAAGGCGCGAGTGCCGATAAAGGTGGGCACTGGGGGCGTATAGGAATCCCAGTCGATTTCGGTTTTGTTGGCGCGGGCCAGTTCCAGAGTGAGCCACTTCAATTGCTTGCGGCGATTGGCGTGGTTGATGCGCACTTGTATGTAATCGGCTTTCACTTCTTCAACGAAGGCCTGTTTCAAATCGACGCTGATGAGTTTTTGTGCCACGCCCACGGCGCGTGAGGCATCCTTCACCCACACGCTGGGGCCGCTTTGGTAACCGGGTTCGATTTTTACGGCGGTATGCGCACGAGAAGTGGTGGCACCGCCGATCATCAGCGGAATATCCATCCCCAGACGCTGCATTTCTTTGGCGATGTGGGACATCTCTTCCAGTGACGGCGTAATGAGACCAGACAGGCCGATAATATCGACATCGTGCTCTTTGGCCGCATCAAGAATTTTCTGCGCAGGCACCATCACGCCAATGTCGATGACTTCAAAGTTGTTACACTGCAATACCACACCGACGATGTTTTTGCCGATGTCATGCACATCGCCCTTAACCGTTGCCATGAGAATTCTGCCCGCAGCGCGGGTATCCCCATCTTTTTCATCTTCGATAAACGGCAGCAAATGGGCCACGGCTTTTTTCATCACGCGCGCGGATTTTACCACTTGCGGCAGGAACATTTTGCCTGCACCGAACAAGTCACCGACGACATTCATGCCGTCCATGAGCGGGCCTTCGATAACCTGAATCGGGCGGTCAAAACTCAAACGAGCCTCTTCGGTGTCTTCGACCACGAAGGTGTCATTGCCCTTTACCAAGGCATGCTCGAGACGCTTGGTGACTGGCCATTCCCGCCAGGCAAGGTCTTCTTTTTGCACGACGGCCTTGCCGTCACCGCGAAATTGCTCAGCGATTTCCAGTAAACGGTCGGTGGCGTCGTCGCGACGGTTTAGTACCACGTCTTCCACGCGCTCTTTGAGGTCTGCGGGTAAGTCGTCGTACACCGCCAACTGACTGGCGTTGACGATGCCCATGCCCATGCCGGCTTTAATGGCGTAATACAGAAATACCGAGTGAATCGCTTCACGTACGGGGTTGTTGCCGCGGAATGAAAACGAGACATTGGAAACGCCGCCGGAGACCTTGGCGTAGGGCAGCGTGTCGGTGATGATCTGGGTGGCCTCGATGAAATCGACACCATAGTTATTGTGTTCTTCGATGCCCGTGGCAATGGCGAAGATATTGGGGTCGAAGATAATATCTTCGGGCGGCAGGCCAACGGTTTCCGTCAAAATTTTATACGAGCGTGTGCAAATGTCGATTTTGCGTTGGCGTGTGTCCGCCTGGCCGGTTTCGTCAAAGGCCATAACGATAACGGCAGCGCCGTATTTTCTCACCTTATTGGCGTGTTCGATAAACGCCGCTTCACCTTCTTTGAGGGAAATGGAGTTAACGATACCCTTGCCTTGCACACATTTCAGGCCAGCTTCGATAATCTCCCACTTGGAGGAGTCGATCATCACCGGGACTTTGGAAATATCCGGTTCCGAGGCAATGAGGTTCAGGAAGTGCCGCATCGCTTCGACGCCGTCGAGCATGGCCTCGTCCATGTTGATGTCGATGACCTGCGCACCGTTTTCAACCTGCTCACGGGCAACACTCAAGGCTTCGTCGAATTGCTCGTCGAGAATCAGCCGTTTGAATTTGGCCGAGCCAGTGACATTGGTGCGTTCGCCGACATTCACAAACAGCGATTCGCTGGTGATATTGCACGGTTCCAGACCCGCTAGTCGCAGGTTATGGTTGTCCTCAGGGACGACACGCGGGCTGTATTTGCTCACCGCATTGGCAATGGCGCTAATGTGCGCGGGCGTGGTGCCGCAACAACCACCGATGATGTTCACATAACCGTTGGCCGCCCATTCCTCGATTTCCGAGGCCATTTCTTCCGGGGTTTCATCGTATTCGCCAAACTCATTGGGCAGGCCCGCATTGGGATGGCTGTTAATGTGGCAATTGGCAATGCCCGCCACTTCGGCGACGTACTGGCGCAGCTCTGCGGCCCCTAGTGCACAGTTAAATCCGAAGCTCACCGGGTTAATGTGGCGCACCGAGTTCCAAAAAGCTTCGGCGGTTTGGCCGGACAGGGTACGACCAGAGGCATCGGTAATGGTGCCGGAAATCATCACCGGGAGTCGATTACCGCTGCTGTCGAAATAATCTTCGATAGCGTACAACGCCGCTTTAGCGTTAAGGGTATCGAAAATAGTTTCGACCAGAATAATGTCGGAGCCACCATCAACCAAGCCCTTAATGGCGTCGAGATAACTTTCACACAGCGTGTCGAAATCAATGTTGCGGAAACCCGGGCGGTTAACGTCCGGTGACAGGCTGGCGGTGCGATTGGTTGGGCCGATGACACCCGCAACAAAACGGGGTTTCTCCGGTGTGGCAATGGCGTCACACGCCTGGCGGGCCAGCCGCGTTGCTTCCAGGTTCAACTCATAGGACAGGCTTTCCATGGAATAATCCGCCATGGAAACGCTGTTGGCGTTGAAGGTATTGGTTTCAACGATATCCGCACCGGCTTTTAGGTAGGCGCTATGAATATCGCGAATGATTTTTGGCTGGGTCAATGACAATAAGTCATTATTACCTTGTAGGTCACTCTGCCAATCGGCAAAACGCTCGCCACGATATCCGGCTTCATCCAGTTTGTAGGACTGGATCATGGTGCCCATGGCCCCGTCGAGGATTAAGATCTGGTCTTTGAGGCGTTTTTCAAATTCGGTCATATCTGCCACGCGGCTCTGCTGTTGTTAATACACCTGTGTTAGCGCATCTGCTTTTTAGAGCAGTAAAACGCCGTCATAGGGTGATTGTAAGGGTGTAAAAAGCGAACGATCTCATCAGAATCATCTGAAAGGAGCCGTTCAAAGTAGCCGCGCATTTTAACACGGCTGATCGAATAACGCCCAGTCTGCGGTAATGAGCCGGGCGCTATTGATGTGATTAGTTGAAACGTCGGCTAATAAAGCCCAAATACCGTCCTAACATTGTTCCCAGGGGAGCTTGTGATGACGCCAGCCACCGACGGTAGAGCGGTGGTGGGTTTCATCCAGCTCACCTTCAAAACCTTCCAACACATTGTAAACATTATTAAAACCTTCTTTGACCAGTACCTCACCTGCCTCGTGAGAACGTTTTCCACTGCGGCAAATTAATATCACTGCGGTGCAATCTTCATTTTCGCAGCTCAGCCCACCCAACATGACTTGGCGTACATGGGCCGAAAAATTGGGGTCGACTTTCCAGTCAGGCTCATCGATCCAGGCCACGTGAACGGATCCTTTAGGGTGTCCCACGAACAGAAATTCCATGGATGAACGCACATCGATCAAAACGGCGCTGGGGTGCTCGTCCAGCATTTTCTGAGCTTCAACAGGCGAAATGCCTTTAACGTGATTGCCTGGTTGGCCTTTGGTGGTATTACTCATGATGTCATCCTTTGTTGGTAATCATGCTTGTTACGAATCAATAGATTCACGTCCAACCTCAACTCCCGGTCGTTATTACTGTTGGGGAGGGTTTTCCGACATTGTTTTTGGTTCCGACGCGTTTCGGATCCGCTGTGCTATCAACGTACTAATGAGTGCCAGCACAATAAACAGGCCCAGTTGCCATATTCCATCCAATCCCGGCATGAATCGGGTAACAATGCCGACGAGCATGGCTGAAATGGCAATGGCTAAAAAATAGGCACAGGGCGTAATAAGTTCACCAAGCACAAAAAGCGCCGCCAGCGCCCACCAGTGCCAATGGTTTAAAATGTAAAACATGTCCATCGGTCTGATCTTCCGTTTGGTCAATAGTTCGTGAGGTCGTGTGGCGTTTATTGTATTGAAATAAAACGAATTTATGAACTGTTAAATCTGAGTGCACTATTTCACTGGTGGAGACAGAAATGAGGCACAGGTAATGCAAAGCCAGCAGATGACGGGATGACAGGGTACACTATGCACCCATGAAAAACGCGAACACCTTTGCTGTCACGAATGGCTACCACCAATGGCAATCCCGCTATGGTTGATCTCTCAATGGTTGGCCTGAGGGCGGTTAAGTTGTGAGCCCTGCCTCGTGTCCGCTATCCATTATATTTTCGGTTATGCCTGTTTTTCAAAGAATGTATTACAAAATGTATCAAAGAATCTACCAAAAAAATCACTGCTAATGCCTCAAATACCCCGACACAGATTGCAAAAAAAACCGCTCCCAAAGTCCTTGCTGCGCCCCATTGGCCGCGCCATTAGCGATTATGAAATGATCCGTGAAGGAGACAGAGTCCTTGTGGGACTCTCAGGAGGTAAGGACTCACTGTCACTTCTGCACGCGTTACTTCACTTGCAGCGCCATGCGCCCATTCGTTTTGAAGTGGCAGCGTTGACCGTCGACCCCATGGTGGAAGGGTATGAACCCGCGACACTTAAACCCTATTTGGCCGAGTTGGGCGTGGCTTATTTTTTTGAGGCTCAGCCCATTATGGAAATGGCCAAAGCGCACATGGGGAAACCATCGTATTGTGCCTTCTGTTCACGCATCAAGCGCGGCATCATGTACCGTGTCCTGCGAGATGAAGGCTACAATGTATTAGCCTTGGGCCAGCATCTGGATGATCTCGCGGAGAGCTTTTTATTGTCGGCCTTCCACGGGGGACAATTACGTACCATGAAAGCCAACTATCAAAATGACGCAGGCGATGTGCGGGTTATCCGTCCGCTGGTGTATGTGCGTGAACATCAAACAGCCGACTATGCAAAGGCGGCGGGGTTACCGGTGATCGCCGACAGTTGTCCGGCCTGTTTCCAAATGCCCACCCAACGCCAGCACATGAAAGAATTACTCGCGACAGAAGAGGTCAGCAATAAACAATTATTTAGCAGCCTGCTGACCACTCTCAAGCCATTAATGGAACCGGAATATTATCACTCCGATCCTTCCGAAAAACGGCCTGACGTTGCCGCTATTAAAGCAGGGAATGGTTGAATAAATGCGGAGTCTTTTGATTCAATTTATCTTTGCCTTGTTATCCAGACTCCCCTTGCCTGTGGTGCATCGTATGGGCAATCTGCTAGGCCGTTTTCTCATGCTGTTCGCGAATGACCTACGTGATACTGCACGCACCAATATCCAGCGATGCTTTCCCGATTGGTCTTCCGCTAAACAGAAACACTTGGTATTACGGTGTTTACAAGAAACCTCAAAAGCCGTTCTGGAATCGGCTGCCTTATGGTTACTGCCTTCGGAGCGTGTACTGTCATTGATTCGCAAGGTGAGTGGGCAAGACGTGCTGGAAAAGGCACTAAAAAATGAAAAAGGCGTCATCCTGCTGGCACCGCATATCGGAGCCTGGGAAATGGTCGGACAGTACTGTTCACCGAAATGGACAATGACGACGATGTATCGACCACCACGACAGGCGTTTATGGGAAGCTTAATCCGCAAGGGCCGCGAACGCTCAGGCGCAAAACTGGTTCCCACCGATGCCAGTGGCATCCGCGCCCTCTACAAGGCTCTGGGTCGAGGTGAATTAATTGGAATCTTACCGGATCAAGACCCCGACAGAGCCTCCGGTGTGTTTGCCCCCTTTTTTGGTGTGCAAACCAACACGATGACCTTATTGGCGCGCTTGGCCCGAAAATCAGGCGCCGTCGTGTTAATAACCTACGCAGAACGCTTGCCGAAAGGTGAAGGGTATCATTTGCATTTTTCCAGCACCGACACGTCCCTAACCGATATCGATGCGTTAACCGCAACGACCAGTCTCAACAAAGCTGTAGAACAATGTGCCATGCAACGGCCCGAGCAATACCAATGGGCGTATAAACGGTTTAAAACCAGACCAGAAGGCGAAAACAAATTTTATTAACGAATTTGGCGGCTACGTTTCGCGTGATTCAGTAGTGAGCCAGGTTTCATGCAAGAGAGGTCACTGAATTTCCGGCCTGGATTCTAATTTCTCTCGTTCTCATGCTCCTGCGTGGGAATGCATACCGTTGTGACTAAATATTGTGTGGTTTGGGTTCACACGAAAGGTTGTCAACTTTATGATGGGTCTTTCATTACAAGCAACAAGTAGTCCAGCAGACATTTATACCCAATGCTGGACTGCGCACGGGGCATAAATGCGAGGATGTTAGCCTTTTAAAAATTTAGCATCCAATTTGTCTAACAGCTCGAGGCCTCTTTCAATATTGCCGGTTGCCGCTAAAGCACGAAAGCGAGTTTCACTATCAAATTCAGCTAGTGCTTGAGTTGAAAGTTCTTCTATTAATTTATTGACACTTAAATGCCTATGGCTTGCGAGTGCTTTTAAACGGCTATGTTTATCGTCAGGCATACGTACTGTTAAAGTAGCCATATCAATTACCTCTTAAAAATGTTTCAGGTTTAACTATTTTAAATTCCGGAAATTTTAATTCTGCGGTTACTAAATCACGTAAATTATTTGTAATAATAAATTCAGCATTTCCTGCTACTGCAAGTTCAATTAAAAAATTATCACCTTCATCTATTATATTTGGCCGCCATAAGTAGTAGATCGGCACCCACGTACACACATTATAAAAAGCATTTAAAAGTTCTATTATTTCATTTTCCGTCAGCGGGCATTTATTTAAAGTTCTACTTCGCTTGCTCACGTCTTCATACTCATGAAATAAGGCGTTACTAATTAAAGGCCTATAACTCCCATTCAAGCACTGCCTTAAAACTTCACGGCTAGGTCCTTTCACACCTATATCACCTGTATGTATTAACAGCTTTTTAGCCTCAATCAACTGTGCCACTCAGGAAATGAGTATGCGCACCTCAATAGGGGCGTAATGGATGCGCCCGCGATTAGAAGCCCTGTGTTCACTAGCTGTACCTCATCAAGAGCTTCAAAAGCCTCTTCAAAGGGACAGTAGGCACTGTTAGTAAACTTAAAGATGTCTGTAAAAATCTCGGCGATGAGCCAACGCCGGGTAAATTCAGTTGTAAATAATACTTTTCTGGCTGAGAAGCCAACCACACGGCGGTCATATGTCGATCAGTCAATAACTGAGGGTATAGGCACGGCGGCATTATTGAATGCTTGGAAATATCAGCATTTTCACCTTCCGCTTCCGTGGAAGACTACTAAAAACAAACGGTTAAGATAAAAATTCAGGTAATGAAATTAATGAGGGTGAAGTGTCACTCAAAAATAGGACAAAAGTGAAGTATATGTCCTTGCTTTAATTTTAGAGCTGGATAAAATTTAACGAAATTTAACGAAATTTAACGAAATTACGAAAAAATGCCTTCTCTTCCGTACCACATGTACCGGTGTTATCCCAAACAGGCCGACAAAGTCCAGGCTAGCCATATGATCCACATGTAATTGATGGGGCTTGCTAAGATGGGTGTCCATGTAAGCTGTGGGGACTGGGGGTTAGAGACCCCCGGTTACCCGATTAGAAGGCATGTTTGTGAGGAATTTGAACAGTAAGTTCCAAGCCTAATGCCTTTACAACTTTTGTGATTGTAGCAAATGTAGGGTTACCATCGGCGGCAAAAGCTTTATATAAGCCTTCTCTAGTTATGCCAGTATCTCTTGCCAATTGGCTCATATTTTTGGCACGAGCAATAACACCTAGTGCATGTATAATAAAACTAGGGTCATCTCCAGCTTCTTCAAGACAAGCCTCTAAATAAAGCTTGATGTCCTCATCTGTTTTTAAATGCTCTGCTGAATTCCACAGTGTTGTCTTAATAGTCATAACTTATTCCTCTAATTGCGTAGCAATTTTTTTAGCTTTTGCGATATCCGATTGTTGAGATGTTTTGTCACCACCCGACAGAAGAATAACAACAACAACAGTATTCTTTTGGACAAAATACACTCTATACCCTGGTCCATAGAAGATACGTAATTCGCTAACTCCTCCACCAACTGGTGCAACGTCACCAAAATTGCCCATTTCAACCCGATCAATCCGTGCCTGAATACGAGCACGAGCTCTCCGATCATTGAGATTGTTGAACCATTTTGTAAATATTTCGGTTTTTCGGACTTCTATCATTTGTTAACTATAGTTCACAATATAATGACTGTCAACTATAGTTAACAGAATGATTGATGAGTAGGAATGTCTTCTAACGTTGAGCTAAACGGCGCGTTCACGCATCCGGTGGAGGCGTGTTTATGCCGGAACGAATTTGAGCGTGTTGTGTACGCCCAGTATGGGCATGAACTAATGAGGTGAAAGTCCTCTGTAGGAAGGTCAGTTAAAGACAGTTAAACGGACACCAGCAGTTAAACGGACACCAGCAGTTAAACGCAGTTAAACGCAGTTAAACGGACACCCAGTTAAACGGACACCCATCTTACGTATTGACATCAATTTGAATCAAGCACAATATCTTCGGCTAATGGAATCAACTGTGGTTAAAGGAGTTAACCGTGCCAAAACCCCGCTATGCTCAAGTCTCACTT
>NVUB02000021.1 GCA_002401775.2 Ectothiorhodospiraceae bacterium | reverse complement strand
TTTTTTGCGTCCGCCGCTGGCGGTGTAACTTAGCGGCTAAAGAAGGCAGGTTAAGGGCACAGTGCTACATCCGCGTGTTACGCCGTCAGTGGTGGAACCTGAGAAGTTGGTTTCAAGGAGCTACGACTCCCGAGCGGCAATGCGCATAGTGGCCTTGGCACAGAAGGTTATTAATTGAGATGAACTGGCAACCTATGTGGCCTAACTGACAAAGGGCAGGCGCATTGGTGGGCGGGGGAGGAGCGGGAGAGGTGGAAGCTGCGCCGCAAGCCAAGCTGGGGGGGATGGCCTGGCTTGAAGGGAGCGCAGCGAGTGCAGCCAGGACAGCAACACCAGCGCGGCTTGCGGCACCATTATTCGCCTGTGATCGAAGCCACGGCACTGCCCGGCTACCACCCAAACTCATGACGGAGTAACGCACTAGCGCCCCGCAAGCTTGCGGGGTTGGGGGCGTTGGAAATAGATTCTTGTCGTCGCCGCTGGGCGCAATAAGGGGTGGCGGTTTGTTTGCGCCTTTTGTTTTTAGGCAAACAAAATGCCGGGCCTTTTTGTGACCAGCAGCGGCCTTTTGGTATGTCCGACGTTACCTCGGTGTTTCCCGTCTGGCTTTACAGCAGTTTCCGGTAATCACACTCCAGGATATCAGCTAACTTCTTGGCGTTAGCTTTACCCAGTACGCGCTTGTTGTTTTCCATTTCAGAGAGATGGTGCTGGCGGATACCGGTCTGGTCCGCCAGTTCGGCCTGGGTCAGTTCGGCGCGTTGGCGGTACAGGCGCAGGTAATATCCGGGTATGCGGTACGCATCGCCATGACGTTGTTTGGCTTCATCATGGACGGTCTTTGCGGGCACACGGTCTTCAGCCAGATATTGATCCAGCGCGCTACGGATTATCTTTTTCAGGCGTGTCTGATTAATTTTTCCACTGGGTTTCAAGACCACGTCACACAGGTCATGATGGATTTTTAATGCTTGGCTCATCGGTAAGCCTCCCGTCGGTGTCCGACATAAAATACTTCGATTTCTAAAGTCTGGCCGTCGGTGATGCGATAGCGCATTCGGTAGCGGTAGTTCAATCGCAAACGATATTCATCATCAGCCATTTTCAGGGTGTTCCACCCTCTCGGGTTAATACCCTGTTCTTCCAGATCGGCCACCGCAAGGTCGGCCAGATCCTGGATGGATTGCGGTAGCTTTACCAGCTACTTATGCGCTTTTCGGGTCAGGTAAACAGTCCAGGTCATAATGAGATCATATACCGTTTATTGGTATATTTCACTTCCTTTGTTTTATCGGAAAATAAGGGGGGTTCTTGAATCATTTTTGGGGGCGCGTCATCTGTCTGATATATTTGTCCGGGACTATTCGCACTGCTCTGGCAGGTCTGCCCTGTCCTTTATCTTGTCCTTTTTAAACCGTGATGCAGGATGGGTCGCCCGATGAATTTCTCTGAGCTTTTCCACGGACACGCGGGTATAAATCTGCGTTGCCCGCAGGTCACTGTGGCCCAGCATGGTTTGGATATAACGCAGGTCTGCGCCGTTTTCCAGCATGTGGGTGGCCATGGCGTGGCGCAGTAAATGCGCCGCACCTTCGACGTTGATGCCGGCCTTTTTGAGGTGGCTCTTGACGATGCGGCCTAAACAATCGGCATTGTAGGCAGCGCCAAAATTATCAATAAACAGGGCGTAATCATTCTGCCCGGTCACCAGTTCAGGGCGGGCTTGCTGGATATAGTGGTTAAGCCAGTCACGGGCGGTTTCACCTAACGGCAATAAGCGATCTTTGCCGCCCTTGCCTTCGCGCACAAATACGGTGTGGCGTTTGAGGTCGATGTCCGGCAAGGTTAAGGTCGCGCATTCTTTGCGACGGAGTCCACTGCTGTATAACAGTTCCAGTACCGCTCGGTCCCGAATGCCCTGCGGGCCGTTCAGGTCGACACTGTTCATCAAGGTGTGGATGTCATCGAGGCTGAGGATGTAACGCGGTAAGCGCTCCGGTGTGCGAGGCATGATTAATTCCGAGGCCGGGTTATAGAGCAAATAATTCTCGCGGGTCAGCCATTTAAACCAGGCTTTGAGGCTGGCCAGTTTGATGTGCTGGCTGCTAAAGCTCAGTGGGTCGCCGTTGTCTTTCCGTCGGTAATACAGGTGTTTTTGGTATCGCTCCAGAATCGGCTTGGTAACGGCGCGAGGGTCGTCGATACCGCGCTCATCACTCCAGTGAATAAACTGGCGGATATTGCTGTCGTAGCGCTGGCAGGTATCGTCTGAGTGGTTGCGGACGGTGAGCTGTTCCAGGTATCGCTGTAGATACGGGTAAAAGGCGCTGTGCTCGATGGGCAGTTTGCCCCGGCCGTTACCTTGTCCGCCCGGTTTGCGTCTGGCCATGATATCACCGTGCTTGGGCGGCTAAAGCGGGTGATGGAGGGGTAGAGTCTGCCCCATGAGCGCAGCGATTGCTTTGGGTACGATGCGACGATGATATTTTTTCTACCCCGCTTGTGCGTTTTCCGTTGATTGGGCTTGCATCTGCATTTGAGTCTGTATTAATAGGGTTTTCAGTGTTTTCAGTAGTGCTACCTGCGGGCGACTTGGGGGCACTTTGGGGGCGACTTGGGGACTTCTTTTCCGAGTTTAGGGGCTCCTTTTCATTGTCGTACCTTAACTTATCCGTTAAATCATCCGGGTTAATCAAACCCATGACAAAGCTGTCCTGCTGTCGGGCTTCGCCCCGGTATAACAATTCATAGTTAATGCTTTTGCCACGGCTGCCACTGTGGATTAATACGTATTCCAGTTCCTCCAGGCGCTGCATGTGTTTCTTGATCTGAAAGTCACTCCAGTGGCTATAGTCTCTGACCAGCTTGCGACTAAAACGATAATCAGACTGTTCCAGGTTCTCGGACTTGCCATCGGCTTGCACCATGTCATAGATCATTTCCAGCAGCTTGCGCGTTTGCGGGGGGAGTTCATCCAGACTGCGGCCCAGCACCTCATGGGCTAATTGGTTCGCCGTGGCGATGTCATCTTTGCTGACTTCGATATAGTCCAGCATGTCGCCATGGTGATTAACGGTTTTGGTGTCACGCTGGTATTGGTGCAGCAAAGTAATGGTTTTGATCAGCTGTAAATATTTCATATGATCCCGCCGACTGCGGGTCTGCTTGTCCATAAAGGTTAATTGTGTGGCATAGGGATTAACAATGCGGATCGGTTTTAATAGACGCTGGGCGTTTTGATGTAACTGTAAGATGGCTTTTTTATCTTCTTGTGCAAGCAAGCCTTGCAGGGTTTCCCGCTCGCGTTGTAGCGCGTGGATCAGCCGGGTTTGTTCCCGGCTTTCGTTCACGGTTAACACCACACATCGATTCAAAAGTTCTTCATCGATGTCGATGGCGGTGGTGGTGCTAAACAGCATTACCGGGCCTTCAACCCGGTATTCTTGCGTGGTCAGGTTACCGTCGGCATCTTTGCCGGTAGAGGCAATAGTCAGTTCACCTTCGGACTGCAATAATTTCAGGGCATAACTGGCCTGCTCTGCACCCTCTTCTTCTGCTATCGCTAAGATTTTATGTTTAAGATGGGTTTCACCCATATAAAACAGGCTTTGGCCTGTCATGGCGCTGTACTGGATTTTTTCTTCTTCCGGCATCATCGCCAGTACCGCATTC
>NVUB02000209.1 GCA_002401775.2 Ectothiorhodospiraceae bacterium | reverse complement strand
TTATGGCCAGCCTTTAAGGTACGGCTCCGGATATAGTGACGATGCCTGTTGAGGTGGTGGGTTCATTGGTGTCACTACCACCGCCTCCCCCGCCACCTGCTAATGCTGCACCTGCGACAACTACGCCGAGTCCGATCCATACCCATTTACTGATGCCGCTATTTTTCTTTTCCTGGTCAGCGATGAGAACCGGCGAGGTGACGACAACACCGACATCGGTGCTGTTGTGATCTGCTTGGACAGCGGTGCTTGTGGGTGCGACGGCGATGGTAAGCGGTGAAAACGAATAACCAAACAATAAAGTGTTTCCGGCCAGGTCTGAGGCTTGTATGTAGTATTCAAGGCCTGGGGTTTCGATAGCATCGAGTTGTACGGTATAGACGAATGAATCGAGATTGCGGTTCATTTTCAGTCGTTTGAATTCTACGGCATTCATGTCTCGATAAAACAAAGTGACATTTTTAACGCCAACATTATCGGTGACGGTGGCTTTGATATTGATTTGCTGTCCGGCCGGGATGTCTTTTTCAATAAGAGCATGTTCAATATTGGGGGCGATGAGATCCCCGGTGGGTAAAGCCAGTTCAGCGGTCTGCCCTTCTGCCGCTTGCGCAACAGGGAATAAAACGAAGGTAATGCTGACTATAGCGACTAAAAATTGGGTGAGAATAAGCTTGACGGTTAATAATTTACGGCGTGACATTGTGTAATGCTCCAGTGAGAATACATTCCTTATTTCTGGATACCTGTGTTCTGGTCACCTGTCATTTTTGATAACAGAGCCGATAGGCCGCAGGAATTCCAGAAGGTTTTTCTCTTCATTTTCCCTTCTATGATTCGAGCGATAAGCAGATATTACCTGCTCGAAAATTGAGCACATCATGTCACAAAAGCGGCCTTTTGTCGTGGTAATTTGACTATTGTATTGCTGTAGAAACTATGCTGATGGCCAGTTTTGATTGCGTATAGCGGTAAATCTGAAATTCTATGGTTATTAGAACATTCTGGATACTGGCCTACGCCAGTATGACGGGGGAATAATTAGGGGTTCAGTTTAACGCTCTAGTATAGGTGGCTAATTTGTGCGCATTTTTCTCGAATGAGGTAATTGTCATGTAGCTTCGCAACATGACCTACGGGTGATAAAGGACGATGGCCTGAATGATTAAGTCTGATACTGAGTGTTGGGGACTGAGGATTAAGGTCGGTGAATTTGTAGGTCATGTTGCGACGCTACGTGACGCGATGGCTGAAACGAGCACTCACATTCTCGGATGAGGATGATCGTCATGTAGCTTTGCAACATGACCTACGGGTGATTTTAATCCTGCTACTTTGGTGGGTTTCCGAAACGTGGGTGGTGGCTGTTGGCCTGGGCGGGTTTGAAACCTGCCCAAATGTTGGTGATTCAAAATACGGTTATTGATTGTGACGTCGGTTCTTTTGCTCCATAAAAAAAGCTCCCGCAGCCTTTCGGCTGGGGAGCTTTTTCGATTTGCGCTGTTTCTAATGTTACATCGTACGTAAGGTTACTTTGCCATTTCAATGAGCGGGGTTTGCTTTCTCACCAACAACCCACCCAGTAACATCATCAGTAAACCAAAGATACCGAAGCTACCACCGCCACCACCACCGGAATCAGAGGCACTTGCACTAGCTGTTGTTCCTGCCCCCACTGGGCCGCTGGGGTCGATGATGATGCCGTTGACTACGCCATCGGCATCGCCGATTCCACCGTCTACCAGGGTAATGACAATTTGCGTCGTGCCGTCAGTGTTCACTGTGATTTCGGTATTGTCACTGTAATCACTCAACACGCCAGTGGCATCGTCGTATTTGTACCATTTACTGCCTTCACTCAGTGCTGCGTTGAGGTATACGGTCACTTCGATGCGTGCGGGGTTGTCTTCATCTATTTCCAGACCGTCAACCCGGAAGTTGAAGAAGCCGTATGGGGCATCTGTTGTGGTGAGGCTTAGAGCGACGGGCAGATCTGCATTTTCTGAAATGCTCAGGCAGGTAATTTGGCCTGCATTGCTTCTTAGCCCTACGCCGTCACCACCATTGTTGATATCACTTAGACCACAAACGTTGGCTTCTTTGTTGTCGGTGATGCCATTGCCATCACGGTCGAGGTTGCCATCAACAAAGTAGGCATCATCAGTACCGTCATTGTCCGTGTCTCTGACATCGCTAGTCGCGGTGCTGAAGGTCTGGGGGTCAGACCAGTAAGACAATAAGCTGCTGGTATCACGATGACGTACACGCAAGTTGTATTCCTGGCCAACGTCCAATACGCCAGGGGCTACTTGCAGGCCGGTACGCCCACTGATTTCACGGCTGAATACCACTATTTCTACACCATCAACCACCTGGCTGATTTCCCATAGGGAGCTGCTGAGGCTGTCACCATTGGGGTCGGTGTAGACGACACCGTCAAAGGCTGCTTGTGTGGGTAATTCAGTGCCCAGCAATCCAAGCGTAGGCTGCATAGGACGCTGGTCTGCCAATACGTCTCCACTGTCAACCGGGGCTGAAGCACTATCATTGTTATCAATAGTCGGATCAGTGCCGAGGTTTTCTTCTTCAGTGTCGAGCACGCCATCATTGTCGCTATCCGTCGTGGCGTTAGCCGTCATGAGGTCACCAAAGTAGTTCAGTTCCCAGGCATCCAGTAGGCCATCGTTGTCGGTATCTAGCGATATTGGCTGTGGATCTACGGGTGTTGGATCAACAGGAGCAGGATCAACGGGCTGCGGGTCAACAGGAGCTGGATCTACCGGGGCAGGATCTACTGGCTGTGGGTCAACAGGAGCTGGATCTATCGGTGCAGGATCAACTGGCTGCGGATCTACAGGTTCTGGGTCTACGGGTGTTGGATCAACAGGAGTTGGGCCTACGGGCTGTGGATCAACTGGGGTTGGATCTACAGGTGTAGGATCAACAGGCGTTGGGTCTACCGGAGCTGGAGTCGAACCAGTAGCCAACACCAGCACCATGTACATGCCTTGACTGGTGCCACCATTAGGACCGAGATTTACGGTCGTACCACTGATGAAGGACTTACTATATAAAGCGTATGTTTCAGGCTCGTCGTTGGAAAGTGTGAGACCGGTGTCTACCCAGTCACTCAGCCAAGCGGGCTTGGTTGCAATATCCATTCGGTGAGCGATGGTGACATCGACGTCCACCAGTGTATTGAAGGTGGCTATCGTGTCGCCACTGTAACTTTTAGAGCTGTTAGCGGTGAGAATCCAGTCTGCGCCGATGTAGCTTTCCGGGATTACCGTCGTGGCGTATGCACGGTCACCGTACATTACATCACCAACTGTTATTGCTGTGAGAATCGCCCAGTTACCGGCATTGGCACCATCTAGTACGTTTAGGTTGTCGATGAGGGTTGAAGACACAGCGGTAGGATCGCCACCACCGCCGTCACCACCTACAGTGGTGCCACCCGCAACACTAACCGTCACTGAACGAGAAATACCACCTCCGGCACCGGTACAAACCAGAGTAAAAGTATTACTGGCAGCGGTTAAAGCACCCGTGTTGGCACTGCCACTTAGGCCTTGCGCCCCACTCCATTCACCACTGGCAGAACAGCTATCGGCATTGGTAGAACTCCAGATCAACGTTGCGCTGTCGCCACTGGCAACGGAGCTGCTGGAAGTGCTAAAGGAAACCGTTGGCAAAGCCGCACCAGTACCGCCACCTGAACCTGCACCCGCTGACAACTTATAAAAATACACGCTGCCTGTGGTGCTGTTGACGCCCATGAACACGCCCTTGGAGGGAACATAGCGCCAGCGTCCGTAAGTACCCCACTTGCTACCATCGGTTGGAGTTACCGTATTACCTGCAGCAGGGGTCACTTTTGTCCACACGGGGGGAGAAACTGACAAATCCAGAGTGAAAACGTCTGCATTACCGTGCCAGCCCACAATCAAGCCCGTAGTTGGGTCGTATGCCAGCCCAGGAACGTCAACTTCCATGGTCTTGTCACCAATGGCACCCAAAGAACTGCGTGTAACATTACTCAGGTCACTGATGTCATAAACGTAGGCCTGGTTTTTGCCGACGAGTACAAATTTGCGGTTTACGGGATCAATTTCACCCACCATGCCATTACCACTACTATCGGAACGAAGCGTGCTCCAAGCGGCGGTTGCGGGGTCATATTTTACAAATTTTCCGGCAGCGTGCATGAAGAGCTGACCGGTGACTGGGTCAAGAGCCGTAGCAACACCAATTGATCCTGTTACAGGGGCATCTGCTTTGCGTTCCCAGGTCAGAGAGTCAAAGTTAAATAGCGCGGTTGCCTGATCGCCACTGCCACTGCGCCAGCGTGAGCCACCCATCATCCAGAAACGATCCTGGTCGGGCAGGTATTCAATGCCATCATAGGTATGACGAGAAGCAGGCGAACCGTCAGAATGAAAGCTCTCTACGGCACCCCAAGGAAAGGTAGCGGCATCAGCATAAGGTTCATTCAGTCGAGTCCATGCTAAAGTATTTATATCAAAGACGTAAAATTCGTTACCCCAGTAATCGTTATGGCCTCCACCCCACACCACCAGCCGTTCACGTTTGGTGTCATACGCAGCACCACTCCAAGCATCAATGATATTACGGACTTTCGAATCATACGTTTCAGAAGTTCGCGCAACATCGTCTAAAGTATTATTGGTTGCTTCATACCACCGTCCTGGTTGTAAAGTATCCAGAGGCCCTGCAACGGCCTGACTACCGTAACCAGCGGCAAATATGCTGGCCGTTAATGCTAATCCGTACACCCATTTATTACTTGGCTTCATTCAAAACACTCCAATACTGCTTTAGGCGAAATCATTTAATGTGGGAAACTTTTGTCAAAGACGCCAAAAGTGGGAATTTAGATCCCATAACCTTTAATAAATCTCTTTATGGGCCAAAAAACTTCTTTTAAACAGGGTCTTAACAAGATTGACCTGCGGCCCGCTTCCCATTCACGACATAGTTATCGGCGCCAGATTGCTACCTCGTGTGATTCACTCCACAAATATGGCGTTTATGGCTGTGATAGACTTCGCATTTTTCTTGGAATTGCATTTTTCTCCTAGGGGCCGTTCTCAATTACCTGAGTAAGCGTGATTCTGAGGCATTTTTCGTGCTGGCACCAAATGTAGGCGCTTTAGGCGAGGCGCGGTGAGGCGTAATAGTCATTCTATTGCAACGAATCGCACCA
>NVUB02000208.1 GCA_002401775.2 Ectothiorhodospiraceae bacterium | reverse complement strand
AGTTCTATTTGATTGTTTTTCTCATCAATGGTAAAGTATAATTCGGCATCAATCACGTGCATTTCGCGATTATTATCCTGCATATAGTGATTCTCAGTTTTCTGAAGCAACTGGCGAATACCTTCTTCACTCAAATACTTGATAGGCGCTTTGTTTTTCGGAAGACCGCGGTACACGCGCAGCAATAGGATCGCTCCTTCTTTGGTATCACCTGCGGCGATTAATTTTTTAGCTTCTGCCAAAACCCCGGTAAGATTTTGACGCTGCAGGTTAACCAGACTTTCAATCTTTGGTTTTAAGGCATCAAACTCGTGCTGATCGCCTTTAGGTACCGGTCCTGAAATAATAAGCGGGGTACGGGCATCATCAACTAACACCGAGTCAACCTCATCGACGATGGCGTAGTTGTGCTCGCGTTGTACCAAATCGTTTGGCGCATGCGCCATATTATCACGCAGGTAGTCAAAACCAAATTCGTTATTGGTACCGTAGGTAATGTCACAAGCATAAGCGGCGCGCTTTTCATCGCCATTTTGGCCCGACAAGATCACGCCAACGGAAAGCCCGAGGAAGGTATACAGCTTGCCCATCCACTCGGCATCACGTGCTGCCAGGTAGTCATTCACCGTTACCAGATGCACACCCTTGCCTGACAAGGCGTTTAAATACACGACCAATGTAGCCACGAGCGTCTTGCCTTCACCCGTACGCATTTCGGCGATTTTGCCGTCATTAAGCACCATGCCGCCAATCAGCTGCACATCAAAATGGCGCATGTTGAAGGCGCGCTTACCGGCCTCGCGCACCACCGCAAAGGCTTCTGGCAGCAAGGCATCGAGTGTTGAACCCTTCGTAAGACGCTCACGGAATTCTTCGGTCTTGGCGCGCAACTCATCGTCCGACAACGGCTCTACCGTTGCCTCCATTGCGGAAATGCTCGCAACGACTTTATCCAGACGTTTTAATAGTCTGTCATTGCTGCTACCAAAAATTTTACTCAGGAAATTACTTGCCATATTTTTATTAGACCATTTTTTAGTAGACCATTTTTAGTAGGCCTGGTTACTGGGCGGTGAAAATTAACCCCAACTTCGGGATAACATTCATCCAGTCACGCATCAATTCACGAATATTTCACTATCGCGGGAAAGGGTACCCTTCCGCCGCGAGCAATCATACAAACTAACCGGGAACAACCAAAAGCAGACGGCACTATCCCGGTACAAAGTCCGGGATTATAGCGGGGATTGGAGATTTAGAGAATGGCCAAAACAGGCCTATTCAAAGACAAAGCAACCGGTATGACTATCAGGTTGGGTTATCGACGTGCCAGGATATATTTTTTAGGGTCAACCGCTTTGCCCTTATAGAGCACTTCAAAATGCACGTGCGGCCCCGTGGAACGTCCTGTGGAACCCATCAATGCCAATACTTGACCTTTTTTAACCGTATCGCCCACGCTCACCAGCACCTCAGCGCCATGCCCGTAGCGTGTTGAATAACCATTGCCGTGGTTCACTTCAACCAGCTTTCCATAGCCATAGCGGTCACCGGCCCAGGTAACGACACCAGAACCGACCGCAATGACGTCACTGCCTTCCTTGCCAGCCAGGTCCATACCTTTGTGGTGCTCACGACGACCGGTAAAGGGGTCCGTGCGCATACCGTAATAAGAAGAAATCCAACCGCGTTTAATGGGGCGCCCGGCAGGCCTCATTTCGTCGCGAAGGTTGCGGCTCATCATCATGGTTTCCAGCATACTCAACTGAGCGCTGCGATCATCCACTTGCCGAGTGAGCATTTCCAGTGATTGCACAAAATCCGGTGCTGTCATGGATTCCACGGCGGTGTCGTCTTTAGGTCCACCTTGAGCAGGGGTAGACGAAAAATCAAACTCACCCCGATCCAGTTTAGCCACTTCAGTCAGACGTTCACCCAGGGCGTCCAGGCGAATCATTTTGGCCTGCAACTCACCCAAACGAATCGCCAGGGCATCCATATCTTCATCGACTTTACGGCGCGCAGTGGCAATTTCTTCACGCTGCACCTTCATTTCACCCTGCCAGGAGGATATTAGCGCCTGATCCTGTTTCGGAGCGGCATTTTGTGCAGTGAAGTAACCGCTATAAAACAATGTGGAAGGTATCAACGTTACCGCCAGCAAGGCGCCAACAATAATGCCAGGAGATGCCAGTTTGACGGTTTTGGTCTGCCGACCGCGTTTTCCAATAAAGATAATGTTCATTGTCTCGCTAATCCTTCCCGTGATTCTGCTGATGACGTAATCTTACTAATATCTTGTTAATACTGACGTTTTTCAAGCCACAAACGTTGCTTGTTATATCGAGTCTTGCATGTCTTAATAAGTAGAGTAACTCCAAATACCTTAACGGCTTTTTTTGCTCTACCCTTTACACTGCTTGCGCTACACTGTGCATTGGTTAACGGTATTGCTTATTCACAAACCAAAATTGTTCATGCCTTTTATATCGGCAATTGTGCTAATCACTCCAATAATTTTATCGTTAAAAAATACACACTTATGGACAAAATACGTGGATAATTGTGACTTAATTCTCATAAACACATTCTTATAAACACATTCTTATAAACAACGAAGCAAGACACCGGGTTTCCATTCGTGATGACAAGCCAGCCAGTCTCAAAATTTCTATCTGCTAAAAACAGCGACCTCAGTGTCATTCTGGAGCGAGCCCAGCATTTACAACAACTCACCAAAACTCTGCAAATCGCCATGCGGGCGGGGCCAAATCCGGAAATCGCAGACCATATCAGCCTCGCCAATCTCCGTGAAGACACGGCGGTCGTCACGACCGACAGCCCAGCCTGGTTGACCCCCTTGCGCTATTTGGCACCCACCATACTCAAGCAACTTAAGAGCCAGCCGGGAATGCAAAGCTTACGTAAGGTCCAATTTAAAATTCAGCCACATTCGCAAGCCGCCATCCCCACGCAGGCCCGTCGTGCGACATTGTCCGCCGACAGCGCCCACATCCTCGAAAGCGCAGCAGATTACATTGAAGATGGAGAACTTTCTGACGCATTACGACGCCTTTCTCAACAAAACCATTCCAATCGATAATGGCTTCAATGCAAAACCAGCGCTAGAACTTTCTGACAGCGGGCGCACAAGTTACCAACAAGACCGGCCACAGGCAAGCCGAATATGCATCCCATCCTATGCCTAACCCACGGGTATTAAGAATAATATGCGGACTTTAAACAGCCACCGCTCGGGCAGGCTTGAAACCTGCCTCTAGGAACTGACGGATATTCGGGGGAGGGGGGGGCGGTGTGAATGATTTGCAGATACGCCGTAGGGTACGGGTTTTAAACCCGCCCGGTTATTCAAAGCGCGATTATTCAAAGCACGGATGCTGGGAATGATGTAGGGATTTGAATGAGCACCGCAGGGTAGGTTTGAAATCTACCTCTACAATCCTATGTACAGACCGGAAAATTATAGGAAATAGCGGGGTTAATTCGCCATTAAGGGATGGATATAGGAAATAGGGGCCCGCTTAGGGTCATCAAAGGTGGCGGATTCCCAGGCGTCTTCATTTTCTAACAAGCTGAGCAACAAACGGTTATTCAGCGCATGTCCGGATTTATAACCACTGAATTCACCAATCAAGCTACAGCCCAACAGGTACAAATCGCCAATGGCATCAAGCACCTTGTGTTTTACAAATTCATCCTGGTAACGCAGGCCATCTTCATTTAGCACGCGGTAATCGTCCATTAAAATGGCGTTATCCATGCTGCCACCTAAGGCCAGATTATCTTCCCGTAGCTGTTCGATGTCTCGCATAAACCCAAAAGTCCGTGCGCGACTGACTTCTTTCACGAAAGAGGTACTGGAAAAATCAACGGTCGTGGACTGGTTTTCCGAATGAAAGACAGGATGCGCAAAATCAATATTAAAGGAGACCTTAAACCCTTCAAACGGGTCAAATCGAGCCCATTTGTCACCATCTTCAACAACAATCGGCTTTTTGATGCGGATAAAACGCTTAGCGGCATTTTGCTCTTCAATGCCAGCAGACTGAATCAAAAACACAAAAGGCCCAGCACTTCCATCCATAATAGGCACTTCTGGCGCACTGACATCAATATAAGCGTTGTCGATGCCCAAACCCGCCATTGCAGACAACAGATGTTCAACGGTTGAGACCCGAACACCGTCCTGAATTAATGTGGTAGACAGACGGGTGTCACCCACGTTTCCAGGCGTAGCGGCAATTTCTACCGGCACGTCCAAATCCACTCGACGAAACACTATTCCGCAATCCACAGCAGCCGGACGCAAGGTCAAATACACCTTTTCACCCGTATGCAAACCGATACCGGTTGCGCGAATGACGTTCTTTAATGTTCTTTGTCTAATCATCTGATTAACCGGAAAAATATTTGCCACCATATCCATATGGCGTGAGGAATCGAGAAGTCTACCACAGCCCAATAACCCTGCCTAGTAGACGGTTTCGTCGCCTCACTCACCATACGCTCCCAAAAGAACGTTAAAAAAACACTGAGGCAAGGCCTCAGTTTGATTACGATTTATTATCTATATTAGGCGCTTGTCCGAGCATGAAAAGTCTGCGGTGGAAAATTCATTGTGGCCCAATTTCCCGTTCATTATTTCCCGGTCAGTTTCGCTAAAGAGCATGACTATTCGCCCTATCGCCTCATAATGAACGAAAAACCTGACTCAAAATGACTTTCCCTCGCGACAACTTTCATTTTCAGGCCAGCGTCTAGTCTGCCTGGCGACGTAAAAAAGCCGGAATATCAAGATAATCCAAATTTCCATCCGTCCCTGTGGCATAACGCTCTCCGG
Source organism: Ectothiorhodospiraceae bacterium (assembly GCA_002401775.2). GTDB lineage: Bacteria > Pseudomonadota > Gammaproteobacteria > SZUA-152 > SZUA-152 > SZUA-152. Next base: position 32,751 of record NVUB02000208.1, on the reverse strand, counting down.
CCATTTTATTACGAATGACGGTGGGACGGTCGAGCGGTGAATAATCCACTTCACCGTCCGGGCCTGCGGGGGCAACCAGGGTCACCGGCTTTTCAATCGCCGTCTGCACAACCGGGCTCTGTCCCAGGCCGGTAGCCACTACGGTCACTCGCAACCCTTCTGTCATTTCCGGATCAATAACCGTACCCACCACCACGGTGGCATTGTCAGAAGCAAAGTCCTTGATGGTGCTACCCACTTCATCAAATTCACCGATGGACATGTCCATGCCAGCAGTCACGTTAACCAGAATGCCCCGGGCACCGGCAAGGTCGACGTTTTCCAGTAACGGACTGGCAACCGCAGCCTGCGCGGCGGTTCTTGCGCGATCCGCGCCAGAAGCATAACCCGTACCCATCATTGCCATGCCCATTTCAGACATCACTGTGCGTACATCGGCAAAATCAACATTGATCAAGCCTGGACGAGTAATTAAATCCGCAATACCTTGCACGGCGCCCAGTAATACATCATTACCGGCTTTGAAGGCATCCAGTAAAGAAACATCTTTCCCTAATACATCCATCAACTTCTCGTTAGGGATGGTGATTAGAGAATCAACATACTCTGACAATTCCTTAATTCCCTGATCGGCCAGCATCATGCGTTTTTTGCCTTCAAAGGGAAAAGGTTTCGTCACTACCGCCACTGTCAATACCCCCATCTCTTTGGCGATTTGAGCAAACACCGGCGCACCACCAGTGCCGGTGCCGCCGCCCATGCCAGCGGTAATAAACACCATGTCGGCGCCTTCGATCAGCTCAACAATACGATCCCGATCTTCCAGAGCGGCCTGTCGGCCCACATCCGGGTTAGCACCGGCTCCCAACCCCTTGGTCACATTATTACCCAGTTGCAGCACGGTACGTGCCGAAGAGTTTTTCAGCGCCTGCGCATCCGTGTTGGTGCAGATAAACTCTACGCCATCAACGTTTTGCGCCAGCATGTGTTCAACTGCATTACCACCGCCGCCACCAACGCCGATAACTTTAATAACTGCTCCTGCAATGCTGGTTTCCATTAGCTCGAACATTGTGTTGCCCTCTTGTTGAGTAATTCTTAATTCATTTAAAATTTGTTTTTAATACATGCTACGTAAAATATTGATTCAATACTGTTTAACTCATTTAAAAATTTCCCTGAAACCAGCTTCTCATGCGTGACCACAGGCCCTTCCCGCCCCAATTATTTTTACGATCTTTCTGAGCGTCACTGTGGTGCTGGTTGCCATACAACAACAACCCCACACCCGTGGCATAAATCGGATTACGCACCACATCCACCAACCCCGTAACGTGTTGCGGCACACCCAGACGAACCGGCATATGAAAAATTTCCTCTGCCAGTTCAATAACACCTTCCATCTTTGCAGTACCCCCGGTAAGTACAATGCCGGCGGCACACATTTCTTCAAACCCGCTGCGGCGTAATTCGTTTTGCACCAGCGTTAACAATTCTTCATAACGGGGTTCAATCACTTCTGCCAGTGTTTGCCGTGCCAAACGCCGAGGGGGCCGATCACCCACACTGGGCACTTCAATATTTTCTTCAGGGCTGGCCAATTGCGTTAGCGCGCAAGCGTATTTAATTTTTATCTCTTCGGCATATTGGGTCGGGGTACGCAATGCCACGGCGATATCATTGGTTACCTGATCACCGGCAATGGGAATAACGGCGGTGTGTCGAATCGACCCATCCGTAAACACGGCGATGTCGGTGGTACCGCCTCCCATGTCGACCAGACACACGCCCAGCTCTTTTTCATCTTCCGTCAATACCGCATAACTGGACGCTAACTGTTCGAGAATCACATCGTCCACTTCCAAACCGCAGCGCCGTACGCATTTAATAATATTTTGCGCAGCACTCACCGCACCGGTCACCATGTGGACTTTGGCTTCCAGACGAACGCCAGACATACCGACCGGCTCGCGAATCCCTTCCTGATCATCAATCAAAAATTCTTGCGGCAAAATGTGCAATATTTTTTGGTCCGCAGGAATCGCCACGGCCCGCGCAGCATCAATTACGCGCTCCACATCGGCATGATTCACTTCTTTATCCCGAATCGCGACAATACCGTGAGAATTCAAACTGCGAATATGACTTCCAGCGATACCGGCGAATACCGAATCAATCTGGCAACCGGCCATGAGTTCAGCTTCTTCCACTGCGCGTTGAATAGACAACACCGTTGACTCTATATTCACCACCACGCCTTTTTTCAAACCGCGTGACGGATGTGAGCCAATACCGATAATGTCGATCTCACCCTCCGGCGTCAGGTCGGCAACAATAGCCACCACCTTGGAAGTGCCTATATCCAGGCCCACCAGCAAATTTTGATCAGACTTTTTGCTCATCACCGCATCCCAAAAAATTATTAACCGTTAATAAAACCAAACTACTGACTCTGACAACGTTCATCGCTGTTAACCCATTTTTCATTTAACTATTCACTTAACTATTCACTTAACTATTTACTTAACTGTCTTCTTAAGTGTTCATTTACACCCGCGCCCCAGAAGAAAAGGATAGCCTGTATTTAACAGCATCAGTCAGAAGCGTTAGCCGCAGGGATGCGGCTGCCGAGCCTACAGGGATGTATTTACGGCTTCTTCTGAATGCAGGGTATCCTTTTCTTGTGTACCTGTAGAAACTATCCACACCACTACCCCACTTCAGCGCGTAACCGCACCGCAAAACCATTGGTATAACGCAAATCAATGGACTGTATCTGTTGCACCTGTTTGGCCAGCACTTTTTCATAGGCACGGGCAAATCGCGCCAGTTGTGTATCATTTGCAGTACGACCTAACAATAACTGCAAGCCATTATTCAGCGACAACTTCCATGCACGTCGTTCACTGATGCTTAACGTAGAAATACCCAAACCCAGCTCCGCCAATACCAATGACATTGATTGATAGCGTTTCGATAACTGTTCAGCCGACCCTTCCGGTCCGGAAAAAATCGGTAGCGCCGCAAACTCACTGTCACCATTCGCGGTCTTTATTTCATTTCCTTTTACATTTTCGGCTGCGGCAATAACCTCACCACGCCGATTAACAATGCCCCCGTTTTTCCACTTGGCCAATGGCACGTGTTCGATAATGTCCACTTGCAAAATATTCGGCCAAACCCGGCGTACGGATGCTCGGTCCACCCACGCCAATGCTTCAGAGGCTTGTTTTACCGCACGAACATCGACGGAAAAAAAACCGTCTTCTGCAAGCTCACCGATCGCTTGAAACAAATCTTGTCGCTCAAGATACTTAAAAGCACCGTTCACCTGCACGTGTTCAATGGGCAGTGTGTCGGCTTGTAGCAACGTCCATACCCCCGAAGTCACCACGCCACCCAGTACACCGAACAGCATCGCGCCACCCACTAACCGGCGCGTTAACCACAGCGGTTGACTCCACCTTTTCAAGGTCAACGGCCGCACCGGCTTTATGCGTGCCTTTTTGGGCTTTTTAGCAACCACGCGTCTAGCACCCATGGCTAATCTCTCCCATGAGATCCGATCCACCTGACGCATGGGTCGCCGACAGAATGCGTAAAATCAATTCATCAAACGCAATACCCGCTGCTTTAGCCGCCATCGGTACCAGACTGTGGTCGGTCAATCCCGGTACCGTATTATTTTCCAGTAACCAGGGCTGGCCATTACCATCCACCATTAAATCAATACGCCCCCAGCCCGTGGCGCCTAATGCCTCGAAAGCGCGTAATGCCAGTGCTTGAATGGTTTTTTCAGTGTCAGCATCCAACCCGGACGGACAGTGATAAAGGGTATCGTTGGTCTTGTACTTCGCCAGATAATCATAAAAGGTGCGCGGTGTTTCCAGACGAATAACCGGCAATGCCTCGTCGCCTAAAATAGCCACGGTATATTCCTCACCGAGCACCCAGGGTTCTGCCATCACGGCGTCATCAAATGCCACGGCATCTTGCCAGGCGGGTTGCAGCTCATCCAGATGTTCCACGCGCGTGGTGCCTAAACTGGAACCTTCACGCACCGGCTTAACCGCCAACGGCAAACCCAAATCTTTCACAATGGCAGCCCAATCACTGCCTTCATGTAATGCTACAAATTTTGGTGTCGGAATCCCCACCGATAACCACAACTGTTTACTGCGAATTTTATCCATTGACAGCGCACTGCCCAATACACCAGAGCCCGTAAACGGAATATTCAGAGACTCCAACAACCCCTGCATCACACCGTCTTCACCGCGGCGTCCATGTAAGGCAATAAAGGCACATTCAAATTTACCGGCCAGTAATACCGAAACAATGTCACGACCCACATCGACACCGTGGGCATCCACGCCACGATGCTGTAATGCCGCCAACACGTCCGCGCCACTCTTCAGTGAAATTTCCCGTTCTGCCGATAGACCACCTAACAGCACCGCCACCTTGCCAAAGGCGGAACAGTCGATTTCAAAATCGGACGCCACTGTGTCGGTCATTTCACTTCTCCCACAATGTGAACTTCGCGGTGTAACTGCACAGATTCTTTTTGCAACACCGTTTGCGCCACACGTTCGATTAAATTCTCAACGTCAAACGCTGTGGCGCCGCCGGTATTGATAATGAAATTGGCGTGTTTGTCTGACACACAGGCCGCGCCTTCGCTCGCGCCTTTTAATCCACAGACTTCAATCAACCGCGCCGCAAAATCACCCTCTGGATTACGAAATACAGAACCGGCATTGGGCAATTGTGTGGGCTGCGAACTACCGCGTTTATTCAGCAAGTCTTTAATGTCAGCTAACAACTGTTCTGGCTGACCACCGGTTTCCAGGGTTAATTCAGCGGCTACAAACCCTTCATTTTCTGGCATGACTACTTGCCGATATGCCACATCAAACTCATCAGCGCTACGGCGTTGTAATTGGCCCTGACGAGTGATGGTTTGCACCGCTGCTACGACATTCCAGGTTTCTCCACCGAAGGCTCCGGCATTCATTGCCAACGCGCCGCCCATGGTGCCGGGTATGCCCGCTAGAAATTCCGCGCCTTTTAGTCCGGCGCGCGCACAAAATCGCGCCACTTTGGCACAGGCGACACCGGCTTCCGCGCGTACGGTATTATCGCCTTTCAGTTCCAGTCCATTCATCACGCCACTGGTGGCGATCACCGTGCCGCGAATACCGCCATCACGCACCAGCAAGTTACTGCCAAGCCCCAACCAGAAAAGCGGCTCTGCATCGGCCAGCTGCGATAAAAATACGGAAAGGTCCGCAACATCCGCTGGTTGATAATAACGGTCTGCTGGGCCGCCAATACGCCAGGAGGTGTGCTTTAGCATTGGTTCGTCTAACAATAAATTGCCACGAGGCACGAGGGTGTTTGCGGCTGCGTTCATTTTTTCACACCCCCTTTTTCTGGTGTTTGTGTTTGCGCTTGTTTTTGCGATAGTGTCGGTAACTGTTTCGGTAACTGTTCTGGCAAAAGGGCCGCCGCCGCGCCAATCGACCCCGCACCCAACGTTAGCAATACATCACCATCACGCAACACACCTTGCAAGGTCGGCGCGAGATCATCTATCGTTTCTACAAAGATAGGATCTTGCTGTCCACGCGCACGAATGGCGCGACACAATGCACGGCCATCATCACCGCCCTGGGATTGTTCGCCCGCTGCAAAAACCTCTAACAGCAACAATGTGTTGACGTCGCCCAACACTTTTACAAAGTCTTCAAACAGGTCGCGGGTCCGGGAAAAGCGATGTGGTTGAAAGGCCAACACCAAACGGCGCTCTGGCCACGCTTTGCGCGCGGCATCCAGGGTGGCGGCCACTTCACGTGGGTGATGGCCGTAGTCATCTACTAGCAATACACTACCGGTCGCAATCTTGATTTCACCATACACTTGAAAACGTCGGCCGATTCCCTCGAAGCCGCTAAGTGCCTTTTGTATGGCGTCGTCCGACACCTTCAATTCACTGGCAACGGCAATGGCTGCCAACGCATTCAAAGCGTTGTGCTGGCCCGGCATGTTTAAAGTGATGGCCAGCTCACCGTCATGGTTTTTTCGTTTGACGCGAAAATGTGTGTGCGGGCCTTTTTGCGTTAAGGCAAAACCGCGCACATCGGCATCTTCTGAATCAAAGCCATAGCTCAGCACCGGTTTGGAAATTTCCGGTAATAGTTCCCGCACCACCGGGTCATCAATACACATGACGGCCAAACCGTAAAAAGGCAGGTGGTGCAAAAACTCCAAAAAGGCCTGGCGCAGATTGTCGAAATCTCCGCCGTAAGTTTCCATATGGTCTGCATCTATGTTGGTTACCACGGCCATCATTGGCGACAAGTACAAAAACGAGGCATCACTTTCATCGGCCTCAGCCACCAGATAACGCCCTTCACCCAGTCGGGCATGAGAACCTGCGCTATTCAGCAAACCACCAATCACAAAGGTAGGGTCTAACCCGCCCTCTGCCAGTAAGCTGGCTGTTAAGCTGGTCGTTGTGGTTTTACCGTGAGTACCCGCTACGGCGATACCAAAGCGAAAACGCATCAATTCTGCCAACATTTCAGCGCGCGGTACGACCGGTATACGCGCCGCTCGAGCAGCAACCACTTCGGGGTTATCCGCTTGTACCGCCGTGGATGTCACCACTACATCGCAATTTGCGACATGTGCCTGATCATGGCCAACAAAGACCTTGGCGCCCATGTTGATTAACCGCTGAGTGACGGCATTTTCACGCAGGTCTGACCCGGACACCTCATAACCTAAATTAGACAGCACTTCAGCAATACCGCCCATGCCTGCACCACCAATCCCCACAAAGTGCACACGGCGCATACGTCCCCAGGCAGGGTGCGTTTCACGGATAAGAGGCGTCGATAAATTCTCAACCATGTGATGTCCCCTTGTGTTGTCCTGGTGTCTGCCCCGGTAACTGTCCTCGTGCCACTGCCAGGCAATGCTGCACAACTTGTGCGGTCGCTTTCGGCAAAGCCAGTTTGCTGGCCGATGCTGCCATCTTATTTAATCGTTCCGCGCTCAGTGACTGTAAAATGTCCCGTAACGATTCAGCATTTAAATGTTCCTGTGGCACCAGTAACGCGGCTTGCGCGTCGGATAAGTAACGGGCATTCGCGGTTTGGTGATCATCAACGGCATGGGGAAATGGCACCAAAATCGATGCCACTCCGGCAGCGGCCAGCTCGGCGATAGTCATCGCGCCCGACCGGCACAGCACTACATCGGCCCAACGATACGCGGCCGCCATATCCGCTATAAAGGGTTTTACTTTGACCAAAGATTTACCGCTTGCCTTCTTTTCATGGGGTGATGGCTGGTCTTTCGATGGGCTGATATTTTCCTGCTCACGAGCCGCCAGCAAACCTAATGATGAATAGACCAGTGTCGCTGACTCAATATTATTTTTACCCGTTTGGTGCCAGACGTGTGGGCGCTCATTACTTTTCATCTGTGCCAGTGCCGCAGGCACTACACGATTAAGATATGCCGCGCCAAGGCTGCCGCCGATGACCAGCAAGCGCAACGGGGTATTCACTGGCTGAGGGCGAGCACTTAATGCCGGATTTTCCGTAAAGGCTTTACGTAAAGGATTACCCGTGTAATACACCCTTTTGTTCGCCGGAAAAGTACCGGGAAACGCCTGCATAATCCGTTTTGAGAAAGGTGCCAATAAGCGGTTGGTCAACCCGGCACGGGCATTTTGCTCGTGAATTAACAATGGCCGACGACTTATCCAAGCGGCCAATCCTGCCGGCCCACACACATAGCCGCCCATGCCCAATACCGCAGACGGGTTACGGCGTCGCATAATTTTCAAGCCTTGATACAACGCTGACAACAAGGTTACTGGCGCAGTCATTAATCGCATGATGCCTTTCCCACGCAAGCCGGACACGTGAATATAATCAATGGGAAAACCAGCATTGGGCACCACGTCTGCTTCCAGACCACGCCGTGTTCCCAGCCAAGAAACTTCAACACCCTGCGCGCGCAATGCATCAGCGACCGCCAAGGCCGGAAACACATGACCGCCCGTGCCTCCAGCCATGACCATTATCCGCAAAGGTTGTGAAGCACTCATGCGCTTTGCCCCCTTACCGACCGGCGACGCACGGTTTGTCGCGACGTCGAACGGTTTCGCGTTTTAGGCTCAGGTGTGGCTGTTCTTTCCCGAGCAGTTCTTTCCCGAGTAGACGAACGGCGCGCCGCCGGTTGCATTCCGGCAGGATGCTCGTGGGAAATACGTAACAACAAGGCCACCGCCACACAACTCATCACAATGCTGGAACCGCCATAACTCATTAATGGCAGGGTCAGTCCTTTGGTCGGCAACACACCCATATTCACACCGAGGTTAATGAACGCCTGCATCCCTAACCACATACCGATACCGTACGCGGCATAGGCACCAAAACGATCACCTGCTTCAGCAGAGGCGGTGCCGATTTTGAAGGCCCGCCACACCAGTACGGCGAATAATACGATGATGCTTATCGCCCCCAGTAACCCCAGTTCTTCTGCGATCACTGCGAATAAAAAGTCCGTATGTGCTTCTGGTAAATAAAATAACTTTTGAATACTGCTACCTAATCCTACGCCCAACCACTCACCCCGCCCGAAGGCAATGAGTGCCTGGGTCAGTTGGAATCCGCTGTCAAAAGGATCTGCCCAGGGATTGATAAAAGACGTTAATCGGGCAACACGATACGGTGAGGCAATGGCCAACGCTCCCAGGGCAGCCGTCACCACGGTAAACAATACGGCAAATTGCCAAAGACGGACGCCACCCAAAAACATCATGCCCAGCACCGTCATCGTGATCACGAAGGCGGCACCAAAGTCCGGTTCCATGACCAATAGAAAACCAATCAAGCCCACTAGCACCATGGGCTTGAGAAAGCCTTTGACACTCTTGCGGACTTCGTCTCCGCGCCGTACCAGGTAGCCTGCCAAATAGACAATGACAAATAATTTCACCATTTCCGAAGGCTGAAAGTTAATCGGCCCAAAAGCCAACCAACGGGTACTGCCATTAATTTCCCGGCCGATGACCAACACCACAATCAGTAGCGTTAACCCCAGCAATAAACAATAAGGACCAAGACGCTCCCAATACACCAAACGGACTTGTAATACCGCCGCAGCGGCCATTAATCCCACGCCCACAAATGCGCCCTGACGCCACAGGTAATACAGCGGGTCATTCATTTGTCGTTCGGCTATCGATACCGAGGCCGACACCACCATGACCAATCCTAGCGCCAGCAATACCAAGGCGGCGCTGAGCAAAACCATATCCATGGAGAAACGGCCGTGGCGTTGCTCGGCGATAGGTGCCAAAAATGCGAGTCCGGGGATGGTATGCGTACTCATGAACTTTCCCCTGCCTTTTTGACGAGGGCGTGCAACTTATGCACTTCTGCCATAAAAGCATTACCACGGGCAACAAAGCCCTCAAACATATCGAAGCTGGCGCATGCGGGAGATAACAGAACAGTGTCACCTGACTGAGCAAGTTCACTGGCCTTGTTCACCGCCGCTGACATGGTCTCAACACGAACGACTGGCACGGCGTTAGCCAGGGCAGTTTCGATTAACGCGGCATCCTCACCCATCAGGATCACCACACGCACTTTATCTTTTACGGCATCGTGCAACGGTGAAAAATCGGCGCCCTTACCCTGCCCGCCTGCAATCAACATCAGCGGTGCGGTTAAACCTTGAATCGCGGCCAGTGTCGCGCCGACGTTCGTTCCTTTGGAATCGTTCAACCAGGTCACACCTGCGACCTCGGCCACACGCTGTAGGCGGTGTGGTAATCCACTAAAAGCCTTCAGAGTTTCCAGCATACTCGGCAGTGGCAGGCCCATTGCTTCGCCCAAGGCCAATGCTGCCAGGGCGTTCGCCTGGTTGTGTTCACCAACCATGCCTAGCGCATTCACGGACATCAGTTGTTGCGAGCCACGCGCTAACCAGAAGTGTCCGTCTCCTGCATCAATGCGGCCATAGTTTTCGTGGCCAGAGTTATTGTCGCTAGAGTTTTCGTGGTCAGAGTTATTGTGGGCCGAGCTATTGTCATCGGGTGCCGCCAAACCAAAACTCACTACGGCCCTGCCCGATACCGACATTGCGCTGACCATCGCATCATCACGATTAATAATCGCCGTTCTGGCCGGCACGTCTTTAGCGTTAGCATCGAAAGAACAGCCATACACCGTTTGTTTGCTTGCGGCGTACGCCGCAATATCGGCATAACGATCCATATGATCGGGGCTAATATTTAACACCACCGAGGCGGCGGCCTGTAATGATTGTGTGCAATCCAATTGGAAACTCGATAACTCCAACACATAAACATCGGGCTCTTCGTCTGTCAGCAAATCCAATGCTGGTGTGCCTATGTTGCCACCGACCCGGACATCTTTACCGGCATCCTTAAACATCTCTGCCAATAACAAGGTAACGGTACTTTTTCCATTAGACCCGGTAATTGCCACTACGGGCGCTTGCGCAGCACGGGCGAATAATTCGATATCTCCCATAATATTAACGCCGCGTTGCTGTGCCTTAGCAATCAACGGCTCCTGTAACGACACACCGGGGCTGACGACCACTCGTTGAGCCCCGTCAAATAATTCGGCATCGAAACCACCCACCGAGATGACAATATCTTTTTGCTCTGAACGCAGCGTGTTAAGAGCGGGCGGTTGTTCGCGGTTATCCGTGACGGCAAATGGCACACCACAACGCGCCAGGAATCGCGCGCACGACAAACCCGTCTGACCCAGACCGACGATTAACGTCGGAGCTGCATCCAGATTAAAGGGTGCACAATGCTTGCCTGTGGTTGAGGCTGTTGTTGTAACTAAAGGTGCCGTTGTCATTTTTAGTGCCGCGCTCATTTTATATCGATGTTCTGATTTCTTTTATTCCTAACAACATTTCAAAATAAGCTTCCAATTTCACGCATATTCAGGCTTTTTATAAAAATCTAACCATTTTCAACACTTTTTTCAAAATGGCTTAAAAACGCTCAAAAACGCTCAAAAATGCTCAAAATTTCGCAAAAAATGCTAAAAAACCTTAAAATACTAAAAAAATGCTAACGAATTTTCAGCGTTGCCAATCCCACCAACACTAGAATGACCGTAATAATCCAAAACCGTACGATCACACGCGGCTCTGGCCATCCCATCAATTCATAATGATGATGCAACGGTGCCATTTTAAAAATTCGTTTCCCGGTTAATTTAAACGAGGCCACCTGAATAATGACCGAGAGGGTTTCAACCACAAATACCCCTCCCATAATCACCAGCACTAATTCATGACGAATCACTACGGCAACAATACCCAGGGCAGCGCCCAATGCCAGTGCGCCAATGTCTCCCATAAACACCATGGCGGGATACGTGTTAAACCAAAGAAACCCCAAACCCGCACCCACTAATGCACCGCAAAACACCACCACTTCCCCGACACCGGGTACATACGGTATGGCCAAATACTCTGCAAATTTAATGTTGCCGGTGAGGTAAGCAAACAAGCCAAGGGCGCCTGCCACCATCACCGTGGGCAGTATCGCCAAACCGTCCAGTCCATCGGTTAAATTAACGGCGTTGCTGGTACCCACAATGGTTAAATAAGCCAGTACGATAAACATCGGCCCCAGCACAATAGCGACGTCTTTAAAAAACGGCACGTACAATTGAGTTTGCGCCGGTATGCTGGCAGTGCTATACAAAAAATACGCCGCACCCAACCCCACCACGGACTGCCAAAAATACTTGTATCGTGCCACCAAACCTTTGGAATCTTTTTTCACCAGTTTTTTGTAATCGTCGACCCAACCGATGACACCAAAAAGTATGGTGACCAGTAACACCACCCACATGTAGTGGTTACTCAGGTCTGACCACAACAACGTGCTAATGCTTATAGCCACCAAAATAAGTGCGCCACCCATGGTCGGCGTTCCGGCTTTTTGCAAATGCGATTCAGGGCCATCGTCACGCACCACTTGGCCAATCTGGTACTGGCTGAGTTTGCGGATCATCGCTGGGCCCACCACAAATGAAATCAGCAATGCTGTCAACGCGCCTAAAATAGCGCGCAAGGTCAAATACTGAAATACCGCAAAGCCACTGTAGAATTGCGTAAGGTATTCGGTCAGGTAGAGCAACATCAGGCGTGTACCTCCTGGCTCTGCTCTTGGCTCTGCTCGGCCAATGCATCAACAACGCGTTCCATGTGTGATGACCGCGAGCCCTTCACCAATAAAACAGCCTTGTCATTCAAGTCTTCACGTAATTGTGAAATCAATTGATCCTGCCCGCTAAAGTGCCGCCCCTTGTCACCAAAGGCATCTGCTGCATGGCGTGATAATTCACCGACGGCATACAGCCGGTGCACACCTTTATCGCGCGCCTGTCGACCGGCCTGCGCATGAAATTCAATGGACTGCTCACCCAATTCAGCCATGTCTCCTAGCGCAAGATAACGGTGCGCGCGACAGTACGACAACACATCCAACGCTACGTCCAAAGACGCGGGGTTGGCGTTATAGGTATCGTCGAGCATCAACGCGCCATTGATTGCCGGCTTACGTTGCAAGCGCCCGGCTACCGGCTTCACGGATTGCAAGCCTGCCGATATATCCGCAAGGCTTGCACCGGTCGCCAATGCAGCGGCGGTCGCGGCCAGTGCGTTCATCATATTATGGCGGCCTTCCAGTGGCAGTCGAATTAACATTTCACCTTTTGCCGTCACTATTTTTACCTGTCCATCGTCTTGCACAAAACCTTGCACATCGGCCGTTGAAGGTTGAGACATACCAAAACTGATCACCGTATGTTGACCTGCCTGTTCGCGCCATAAATCAGCGTAAGTGTCATCGGCATTAATCACCGCTACAGCGCCTTTCGGTAAATGCTCAAAAATTTCGCCCTTGGTTTTTGCTACCGCATCCAGCGTGGTAAACCCCTGCAAATGTGCACTCGCGGCATTGGTCACCAACGCCACAGTGGGCCGTACAAAATGTGTCAGGTAAGCAATGTCGCCGGGTTTTCCCGCACCTTCTTCAACGACGGCCGCCACATGAGCAGCCGTGATACGCAACAGGGTACGCGGCACACCGATTTCATTATTAAAATTTGCCTGGGTCGATAACACTTCACCACGTTGCGCGAAAATAGCGGCCAGCATTTCTTTTACCGTGGTTTTTCCATTGCTACCGGTAATGGCGACGACGGGCATCGTAAACGGGTGACGCCATTGGCCCGCTAATTCGCCATAAGCCCGCAGGGGGTCGTTAACAATAATGTGTGGAAAACCTTTCAGGTTTTCATCGTTTATATGCCGAGCAACGATGGCACCCACCGCGCCTGATTTTTTTGCTTGTGCAATAAAATCATGGCCGTCAAAACGAGGGCCCGATAACGCAATAAATAACTGACCCGGTTTTACGTCTCGGGTGTCGGTACTGATTCCGGAAAACACCGCATCTTCACCGCGCAATTCGGCGGGTACGTTTGCTTCCAGCGCTCCCCGTAAAAAGTCAGTGGCTGCGCGCAATGTTGTCATCACAGAGTGCTTCGCCATTACGATGGCCCGCCTTGTGATTCTCTCAAGGCCAGTGCCTTTTCAACTTCTTCACCATCGTTAAACGGTAATCGTTGCTCGCCGACAATTTGTACTTCTTCGTGTCCCTTGCCTGCGATTAACACCACGTCGGCCTTTTGAACTTCCAGCACCAGCGACTCAATCGCTTTAGAACGGTCGGCTATCACCAACACGTCATCGACACGTTCAAAACCTTGCAAGATATCCGCAACGATAACCTGTGGGCTTTCAGTGCGGGGATTGTCATCACTAATAATGACACGATCAGCGAGGCGTTCTGCCACGGCGGCCATTAATGGGCGCTTAGTCGTATCGCGGTCACCACCACATCCAAACAAGCACCACAGTTTTCCTGCGGTATGCTCACGCAGCGCCGTTAATACTTTCTCAAGGGCATCGGGGGTGTGGGCATAGTCCACCACCACCAGGGGGTGTTCGTCATTACCGACAACACGGTCACCCACAACCTTGCCGCCATAAGCCTGCATACGCCCTGGCACCGGGCTTACTTTCCCCAGTCGTTCAACGGCATCATCAAAACTAATGCCCGACGCTAATAATGCACCCAGTGCGGCCAGGACATTCTCAGCATTGAATCCGCCAATCAACGGCACTTGCAAATACGCTGAGCCCCAGTCACTTTCCACATGCATTCGCAATCCATTACTGCCTAACTGTAATTCGGAACCTAATAATGATGGCAATACATCACCGCCACCAAATCCGTAACTGACGGTGCCTGTTGAAGCGGGCAATGATGTTAATAACTTCCGGCCATAATCATCGTCGATATTAATAACCGCATATTTAAGGCCGCTGCTTTCAAACAGGCGTCGTTTGGCCTGCCCGTAGCTTTCCATGTCACCGTGGTAATCCAAATGTTCATGGCTGAGGTTGGTAAACACCGCCACATCAAAACTGACGCCTGCCGCACGACCTTGCTCCAGCCCGTGAGAAGACACTTCCATCACCACATGGTTCACATCGTCGTGATGCATATCGTCCAGCAAGGTATGCAAGGTAACGGCATCCGGCGTGGTGAAAACGGTGTCATTTAATTGTCCAAAAACACCATTCCCCAAGGTACCAATGACACCACAGGGAGTTTTTTGGTGTATCGCTTGTGCTATAAATTGCGCCACGGAGGTTTTGCCATTGGTGCCGGTAATCCCAATCACCCATTGTTGACTCGATGGGCCACCATAAAAACGCTCGGCAATGGCGCCCACCATATTTTTCAAACCAGGCACGCCGTACACCGGTACGCCTTCGCGAATGTCCTGTTGAGCGATTGGCGATTCCCACATAACAACGCTAACACCGCGTGTAATGGCATCATCAATAAAGGTTTTTCCATGGACTTCCTGCCCCTGCAAGGCAAAAAACAAATCTCCACTTTGCGCTAACCGGCTATCAAGACTCAAGCCTGATACGCTAATGTCAGGTGCCTGACGGATAAAATAAAGACCCTTGATCAGCGCGGGAAAATTCAAATGTTCGGGAAGCTGTTCCAGTACCATTATGGCGCCTCTCCCAACATTGCTACACGCCGATCAGGCATCTTGCTTTGTTTGATACTTTGCATATCAAGCACTGCCTGTTTTACAGTAATGGGAAGACTGTCGGGCGGAATATCCATCATC
Organism: Ectothiorhodospiraceae bacterium; assembly: GCA_002401775.2. Lineage (GTDB taxonomy): Bacteria > Pseudomonadota > Gammaproteobacteria > SZUA-152 > SZUA-152 > SZUA-152. The sequence continues at coordinate 17,443 of NVUB02000208.1, read as the reverse complement.
CGCAAGGCACCTGCCATAATTCTGGAAAACACCGGAGCGGCTACCGCACCACCATAATATTTTTCGCCACGCGGCTCATTGATGATGACGACCATGGCCAAACGCGGGTCACTGGCAGGTGCGATACCCGCGAACAACGCCAGGTAACTGTCTTCAACATAACCGCCGCCGCCAAACTTTTTAACGGTGCCGGTTTTACCGGCAATGCGATACCCGGGCACGGCGGCGCGCGTTCCGGAGCCTTGTTTTTTTACCACGGTTTCCAACATTCCTCTGACCGACAAAAGACTTTTTTTACTTAATACGGGTTGGTAATACGTGGACAGTTCAGCGGCCTGGGCAAGGTCGCGCGGTACAAAGCTCGACGGTAATGGCCGACCATCGGTTGCCAGCGCGGCATAGGCGCGAGCCAATTGCAGGGCTGTCACCGAGAGGCCATAACCATAGGAAACCGTTGCACGTTGAATATCGCGCCAAGCACCAAAGTCCGTTAACAAACCGGAAGGCTCGCCCGGAAAACCACTTCCCGAATCCGTTCCCAATCCCACGCTAGCGAAAGTGTTCCAAAGATGCTTAGGGGAAATCGACAGCGCCAACTTGCTGGCACCAACATTACTGGACTTTTGAATAATGGTAGAGACGTCAATCACACCGTAATCCCGAAAATCACGAATGATCTTTCGGCCGACTTTCAAATACCCTGGCCGCACGTCCACCGCAGTGTGGGCATTATATTTTCCTGTTTCCAGGGCCGCCGCTACGGTAAAAGGCTTAATTGTAGAGCCCGGTTCAAAGACATCGGTTACCGCGCGGTTGCGTAAATCACCACTCTTAAGTCGATAGCGGTTATTAGGGTTGTAGGCGGGCTGATTAACCATTGCCAATATTTCCCCGGTATGCACATCCACTATGACCACCGAGCCGGAGTCTGCACGGTTGTTTTTTACAGCAGCCTTTAATTCCCGATAGGCCAAATACTGCAAGCGCCGGTCAATACTCAGGGCAATATCTTCGCCGGGCTGCGGGTCAGAAACCCGCTCGACATTTTCGACCACCCGTCCATAACGGTCTTTAATCACCCAGCTCTTACCCGCGATACTTTTGAGACGGTCATCGAACACCAGCTCCATGCCTTCCTGGCCCTTGTCATCCACGTTGGTAAAACCCACCACATGGGCGGCCACTTCACCCGCTGGATAAAAACGCTTGTATTCAGGTGCCAATGCTACGCCGGGGACTTTTAGTGCCATGATCCGCGCAGCCACGTCGGGCGATACCCGGCGTTTTAAATAAACAAATTCTTTGTCGCGTTTGTTCGCCAACAGTCGTTCCAGAGAACGGCTTTTCATACCCAACAGTTTTTCCAGTTTCCGCCACGACTCACGCGACTCGATCAGTTCCTGCGGGTTAGCCCACACCGAATCAACCGGAGTGCTAATCGCCAATGGTTCGCCATGACGATCGGTAATCATTCCCCGATGCGCCGGTTCAGAGACCAACCGTAAAAAACGCGCATTGCCCTGACTTTGCAAAAAGGCTTTATCCAGCACTTGCAAATCCACCGCGCGCCAGATTAACGTCAGCCCCGCAACCGCAAGCACACCTAACACCCATCGGCGGCGACCGCGATAGGCGTGTTGTAAGGACAATGGTGATTGCGACGTTTGCATTTTCAATCTGGTTTAAGTTCTGGTTTAAGTTCTGGCTTTTAAGTTCTGGTTTTTAAATTCTGGTTTTAAGTGCTGATGTTAAGTGCTGGCTTTAATGACTGACCCTGTAATTCATGGGCCATTACAATGATGGCTGGCCTTTCACACGGGTTCTTTACAATGGACTCTTTACAATAACCACTGCATTCATTTCCGGCATTACCATGTGGAGTTTGTTTCGTGCCAGGCGCTCTACCCGGCTGTGTGTACCCCAGGTTCCCTGTTCCAGTTGCAACTGACCCCATTCCACGTTCATTGCATCTCTGGTTTTTTCCAGCGCCCGCAATTCGACAAACCGTTTACGACTTTCGTGCTTTACCTCTATCACCGCAATCGCTGAAACGAGTACGGCCAATACCACAACGACCAACAAACCTGTTTTGTTCATTCAACTTTTTCACTCAACCAATGCTTTTAATCTTCTCTCAAACCTGCTTTGCGGTTCGTTTCAAACCCGTTCAAACCACTTTATTTCACGTTAATGTCGTTCTTTTGTCTTTGTTTCTCGCCGCTTTGTTTCTCACCACACTTTTTTTGCCACACTTTTCTTGCCGCATCTGTCGCGCCACATTGGCTACAAACGTTCAGCAATACGCAACACCGCGCTTCTAGCGCGTGGATTAGCGTCCACTTCTTGTGGCGTGGCTCGAACCGCCTTACCAATAAGACGCACACCCGGAGACAACGCTGAATGAGGAATAGGAAGGTCCGGTGGAAAATAATCACCCCGCGCCTCATCACGCATAAAACGCTTTACGATACGATCTTCCAGGGAATGGAAACTGATTACCGCCAAACGTCCGCCAGGCCGCAACACATTCAGTGTTTGCGGCAAGCAGGCTTTCACATCACCCAATTCATCATTAATAAAAATACGTATCGCCTGAAAACTTCTCGTCGCAGGGTCTTTACCCCGCTCATGCACAGGGCTAGCCTCAGCAATTAGCGCCGCAAGCTGTCCTGTGGTTTTAATGGGGTTTTCGATTCGAGCATTGACGATGGCATAAGCGATACGCTTGGCAAATTTCTCTTCACCGTACTCGCGCAGTACTCGGCGAATATCATAAGCCTCGGCCTTGGCCAGCCATTCGGCCGCGCTTTGCCCTACCGAGGGGTCCATGCGCATATCAAGATCGCCATCGTGGCGGAAACTGAAACCGCGCTCAGGATCATCTAGCTGCGGAGAGGAAACCCCGAGATCCAGTAAGATCCCGTCGACGCCGTTGTGTTGTTGCCAACCCCGCTTTTGCACCAGCGACTCCAACTGCGTAAACGACCCCTGCTCAATGGCAAAACGCGGGTCTGAGCCAAACATCACATTACCGGCTTCAATCGCCTGTGGATCTTTATCAATGGCCAATAACCGGCCTTCTGGACCCAGGCGCGACAATATCGCACCCGCATGGCCGCCGCGGCCAAAAGTGCCGTCGATGTAAATGCCGTCAGGTTTTATCGCTAACCCATCCAACACCTCATCGAACAACACTGGCTTATGTTCATCTGGCCTGTTTGCGAAGTCTTCGCTCATCGGCCTTATAACGACATCGTCTCCATCTCTTCGGGCAAGTCTCCAAGCTCGTCATCTTCAGCCAGCCATTCACTGCGGCGCTGATTCCAAAGCTCCTCACCCCATAATTCAAATTTGTTACTTTGACCAATTAACACCACGCGTTTTTCCAGGTCGGCGAATTCCCGCAAAGGCGGTGGCACTAACAACCGACCAGAGCCGTCCATTTCAACCTCAGTCGCATGGCCTATGAGCAAACGCTGCAAACGCCGCGCCTGTTTATTAAAACTGGGTAATTTTTGCAGTTTGCGCTCAACAACCTCCCATTCATGCAAGGGATACAGCAGCAAACAACGGTCGGCATTATCCACAGTAATCACCATCTGTCCGGCACATACGTCCGACAAATGCTGTCGATAGCGCGTTGGCATCGCCATACGCCCTTTGACATCCAGATTGAGTGAATTAACCCCTCGAAACACTTTTTCCCAACTCCTCGTTTATTCGTTCAAACAACAACCGGTGCGTTACGCGCACTCGTATTCAATGGCTCAACTTTCTTATTAGCGGCAGCGATATTAAAAAATCCACAATTTGCCACCATTCCCCACATTATTACACTATAGGTACCCTAAACCCCCACTGTCAAGAAAACAGCACGTAAATAAACACTGAAAACCTGCTTTTGACACAATGACTTAGCGTAACTTTGCAGACATGCACGGAGGTGAAATCTGACTACTTTTATGTAATCAAATTGTTGTTAAAGCAACTTAAAGTAAAACCTTAAGAAAAAACCTGAAAAGAAACGGTAATATTCCCAAAAAAGAAAATTTGGTCGTTTTTTATACAAAGCAAGACGAAACCGAACAATAAATGAACAATCACTGAAAACCGAGAGTTTTCTGAATGGAAACTGAAGAATAAAAGCGTGTGGAAAATATTAATTCCAGTCAGCAAACCACAATCAAACGCAAAGACGCAGAGTGGGAAAGCGCGCAAAGAAACCCTTTCTCATCATTACGGCTTTGCGGCCTTTGCGTGATGGCGCTTCTGCGTTAAATTTTAAATATCGCCGACAAAGCAATAGGGTATCAAAAAGGAATGGGGCTACGGCTTGAGGCTTAAGGGAAAAACAACCCTTTTAACGGGAAATAAATAAGGTGGAAGTCGGCCTATAAGCCGGGTTCTGTCGTGGACAGTCATTCATCTGGCGGACGTGTCACCACGCCGCTCAAGCAACCTACCCGGGAACAACGCGGGCCGCGCCAATGTTCCCCTATTTGGTCTTGCTCCAAGTGGGGTTTACCCTGCCACTGATTGTTACCAACAGCGCGGTGCGCTCTTACCGCACCATTTCAACCTTACCTGTGCTTCAAGTCCAAAAACCAAAGCCATCGGCGGTATATTTTCTGCTGCACTTTCTTCCGTAGGCTCACGCCCCCCAGGAATTACCTGGCACTCTGCCCTATGGAGCCCGGACTTTCCTCCACACCCACCTCTCCGCCCAAAAGCGAATGGGGATGCCGCGACTGTCCAGCCGACTTCCGGCGGATAGCTTACGCAAGTGCGGGGGAGCTGGCAAGGATGTAGTGCTTGTGCTTAGTGCTGGGGACTGGGGACTGGGGACTAAGATGACTTTTACAGGAGAACCTCTCTTTGGATCTGATCCTTACGCCGCTGTTAACATTCACTAACCGCGGCCAAGGATCTCTTCATTAATACTCTGTTTACTGGGCCTGAAGTTCCGGCGCACGCTCACCGAATAACGATGGCGAACGACGTAAGGCATAGCGTCCATCACCAATAAAAAACTGCACCACCAATGCTACTGCAAGAAACAACGGATATTCCCAACCGCCACCCTCATTGCTGAACTCCCAACCGTTGCCCATATGTACCCAGAATGCACCCAATGCAATGGGGATCAGCGCCAATGCGACATAGCGTGTATATACGCCCAGAATTAACGCTACTCCTCCGACAACCTCCATGCCGAAGACGATATAGGCCATTGAAGGTGGTAAACCGATGGAAGCAAAAAATTGCACGGTTCCTGGCAGGGTGAACACCACCATTTTTAAGTACAGGCTATGGGCAAGAAATACGACCCCTAAAGTCAAACGCATTAATAAGGCGCCATTCTCAATTTGCTGGGCTGGCTGGCTCTGTGATGATGTGCTCGAGATGTTTTGATTTTGCATGTCCATTCCCCGTTAAGTGACTCAATCAATATTTCAATAAATGGTATAAAGCTTGAGTGAATATTAGCGCTTGCATTAATCGTTGTGAATCGACAAAAATAGCAAAAGTAGTTTGCATTTTTGCAAGCACCAATAAACCCTAGGAATACAAATGGACTGGAATGACCTGCCATTTTTCATCACTATCGCCAATCACGGCACACTCGCGGGAGCTGCACGAGAACTCGGGGTCAACCATTCCACAGTATTTCGACGTATAAACACCTTTGAGAAGAAATTGGGAGTAAGGGTATTTGAGCGTCTGCCGGAAGGTTATGTACTCACCGAAGCGGGAGAGGAAATATTGGCTCACGCCCGACAGGCTCATGAATCTATTCATACCCTGGAACGCACCGCTGCGGGTCGAGATTTTCAGCCAACGGGCCATATCAGCATTACCGCACCGCAAAATATAGCCACAGCTTACCTCGCCCCTTGTATCGCCGCATTTCGCCATCATTGTCCTGGCATACAAATAGAAGTCGACGCCAGCGATAAAGCCTACGACTTGTCACGTCGCGATGCCGACATGGCACTACGCGCCAGCAGCCAGCCGCCGGAATACCTGATCGGCCGCAAAGTGGTCGATTTAAACTGGTATTTGTGTGCGAGCCAACCCTATCTGGATGAAATGGGTGGCCTCGACGGTTCGGGGCGATCGATCGGAAAAGTGATGGAAAAAGAGACCGATCACCTAACGGAATATCTGAACGAACATCGCCTCATCGGGGCCGCTGGCGACCTGCGACGTATTCCACCCTTTGTGTGGTTGCACAAACAAGTACCCACCGCCAACATGGTCAGCCTCAGCGACAGCCTCGACACCATCGCCGCCATGGCGTGTACCGGACTCGGTATCGCGTTTCTGCCCAGCGACTTACATCGCCCCAGTCTCAAACGACTACACAAAGTCGAAAATGTTGACACCGCCCAGCTCTGGATACTCACCCACCCCGACCTGCGTAACGTAGTACGCATCAAGACATTCAGTCAGTTTCTATTGGAATATTTACAAAACCATGCGGGATTGGCGGAGGGATTTAGTGCTTAGTGCTGAATGCTGAATGCTGGGGACTGATTTTTCGTAGATACACGTTGCGCCGCTACGTGACCTTTTACGGTTCGCTAATGTCTATGCGTCATGGTCGCGTTTAACCACTGTAAGTTGGAACTGCAAGAGTGAATCCACTCCAGAGTGATGCCTTGCGGCATGTTGTCAGGTAACTACGTAACCTGACCTACCTAAAACCGACTCAATACTTAGCACTCAGTCCCAATCATCCTCCCGTAGGTCATGTTGCGCAGCTACGTGACAGAAAACGGACACAAACCTGCCAAATTTTGGAAAATTGTAGCGGCTGCAAATGATTATGTCATGTAAAACCACTCTACAGAAACGAATTTTCCTCACGGCACCCTCCACCGGCAACAAAAATTCTAGCCGGAAATAAATCATAGATCCCAAGCTCGCCCAGATAGGATTTTCAGTCAATTTCTACCAGAATATCTACACCACCAAGCGGTGCTGGCGGAAGAAGAAATGACAGCCGCAATAACAATGGCAGACCCACCATGCTATGTGGATTAATAGTTGTCATTAAACGTGGTCTGTCCCCAATTACCTATGTCCCCAATTACCTAACGTGGTCTGTCCCCAATTACCCAATTACCCCAATTACCCTTGGTGATTAACATTCTGATTAACGAAAACTTTCCCATTCTCTGACTCAATGTGCTGATACAATCCCTTCTGGTTCGTTTTTTCTGATTTAACGTCAACAAATATCGTGCGCTCTCTAATGAGTGCAGTGGCCTTTATCGAGAGTACAATGTCAAATCACATACCCGATTTCTCCCGCAGCAGCATCAAAAACGAGTTGGATTCGGGTGCTTATCACCGTGGCTTGCGCTATTTTCACCAGGATAAACTAGCGAAACTGCGCGTCGATAAAAGAGATAATGACCTTGTGGTTTTATATTCAACCGTTAAAGGTAGTGGTAATAAGGCTTATACGCAGGAAATCAACATTGATGGGCTGTACAACGGTGGGATTGGCATCGAAGGCTATTGCAGTTGTCCCATGGGGTATAATTGCAAACACGTTGCGACTGCCTGTCTGGCTTTCCAATCTACCCCCAGCACGGCTCACAACAATCCAACGGACGTGAGCCTGTCCTGGTTGCATCAATTCACCAATACCGACCTTGCACCAGACCTCACCAACAAAGAATTCCTCATTTATACGCTGCTTCCTTCCCCCCAGCCAACAACATTATTGGTGCAATTTACAATTAACCGTTACTTAAAAAAAGGCGGGCTCGGCAAGGGGCGCAGAGTTGATTTACAGAATGTTACAAGCGAGTATTCATCCCATCCGCACATTCAAGATGTTGACCAGGAAATAGGTGTGCTGATTTCTGCACAAAACACCAAGACATGGGGTTATAACCCGCTGACGTTGTCCGGCGAACTCGGCTTTCTCGTCCTGTCCAAAATACTCAATACCGGGCGCAGTTTTTGGCAAAATACCGATGCCCCCGCTCTCCAATCCGGCAAGCCCCGTGAATTACACCTCGACTGGTTGACAGAAAAAAACGGCGACCGTCGTCTGAATGTCACCGTAAGCCCGGAGGCACGGGTATTAAACACACACCCACCTTTATACCTTGATCCTGAAGCCGGAGTCATCGGCCCCATACAGATGGATAACGCCTCTGCCACCTCATTCAATGTCAAACAATGGGATATGTTGCTCACTGCACCAGCGGTGCCGGCAAAAGTCAGCATTGCCTTCAGCCAACAACTACTAACCCTGTCACCGGATCTGCCTCTGCCTCCACCACAGGCGATGGAGACCGTGCATATCGAATCGCAGGCACCGGTTCCGCGTTTATATTTACACGGTGAATCAACCCCCAACAAAGAATCCGGCAACGGACACCCTATTCACACCCTGCGCCTGCGCTTTGCCTATGCCGGTCATGAAATCGCACTCGCACCCGCCACCGCAGTACGTAACGTGGTGACGAACAACCAAATCATCCGTATTCAGCGTGATTTACTCGCGGAGGAAGATAAAATAACCCAACTCGTTGATGCTGGCTTTGAGGTTTTTCAGAACCAACAAAGCGACGATGTTCACTTTTTTAGCCCAGACAACGATGGTTTAAAGGATGGCTTAAAGGATGGCTTAATAGCATCCGCAGAACGTTGGCAACGATTTTTGACGGAAACCCTCCCCCTACTCGAAGCTGAGGGTTGGGAAGTAGAACGCAGTTCCGGTTTTCAACTACAGTTCCTCGAAGTTGATGACTGGAACGTCGAAGTCGAATCGGATAACGATTGGTTTGATTTACGTTTTGACCTTGACGTGCAAGGACGAAAACTACCGCTACTCCCTCTCATCGCTGAAATACTCACCTGTTACGATCTAAAAAATTTACCCGACACGCTAACCGTGGCCATTGGAGACAACCAATACCTTCAGCTACCCTCTGAACGCATTCAGCCCATTTGCCAGATTCTATACGAGCTTTATGACTCCAGTGTGCTGGATAACGATGGTAGCCTGCGTTTAAACCGCTTCGAGGCCGCGCGCCTGGCAGAACTGGAAGAAAGCTGCAACAGTGAACTGCACTGGCGCGGCGGCAAAGCCATGCGAGCGCTAGGCCGAAAACTCAAAAACTTCAAAGGGATTAGAAAATCGGCCATTCCACAAGGATTAAAAGCCACCCTGCGTGACTACCAGCAGCAGGGCTTGAGTTGGCTGCAATTCCTGCGCAGTTATCAATTCAACGGCATCCTTGCCGATGACATGGGGCTGGGCAAAACCGTACAGACCCTGGCGCACCTGTTGCTGGAAAAAGAACGAAAACGCATGGACAAACCCTGCTTGATTGTTGCGCCAACCAGCCTAATGGGTAACTGGCGGCGCGAGGCAGAACAGTTCACCCCCAGACTTCGCGTACTGACACTACAAGGCCCGGACCGACACCAACATTTTGCGAACATCAACCAATACGACCTAGTGCTCACCACCTATCCACTCTTAGTCCGTGACCAGAAATTCCTGCTAGCACAGGACTACCATTACCTAATTCTTGATGAAGCGCAGGTCATTAAAAACCCCCGCGCCAAAGCTGCGCGCATCGCCCGCGACATCAACGCCCGTCATCGCCTGTGCTTGACCGGTACGCCCATGGAAAACCATTTAGGCGAACTCTGGGCCTTGTTCGATTTCCTTATGCCGGGGTTCCTCGGCGAAAACAAACAATTTACACGGCGTTTTCGTTCCCCCATCGAAAAACACGGCGACACCGAACAAGGCCAGCGACTGGCACGGCGGGTAGCCCCCTTTATGCTGCGCCGCAGCAAATCTGAAGTTATTAAAGAGTTACCCGCTAAAACCGAAATACTGCGCTCGGTCGCCCTGGACGGCGCACAAGCAGCGCTTTATGAAAGCATACGTTTGTCAATGGAAAAAAAGGTGCGTGACGCCATTGCCCAAAAAGGACTGGCCCGCAGCCACATCACCATCCTCGACGCCTTGTTGAAATTACGCCAAACCTGTTGTGATCCGCAATTATTATCTCTACCACAAGCCAAAAAAGTCAAAACCTCCGCCAAGCTCGAAATGCTCATGGAAATGTTACCGGAAATGCTGGAAGAAGGACGCCGTATTTTGATTTTTTCACAATTCACCAAAATGCTGTCCATCATCGAAAAATGCTTAAATGACAGCGGTATTACCTACACCAAACTCACCGGCCAAACCCGCAAACGTGACGAAGCCATTGAAACCTTTCGCCAGGGCAACGTGAATATTTTCCTCATCAGCCTCAAAGCCGGCGGCGTAGGCCTCAACCTCACCGAAGCCGACACCGTCATCCACTACGACCCCTGGTGGAACCCCGCCGTCGAAAAACAAGCCACTGACCGCGCCCATCGCATCGGCCAAAACAAAGCCGTATTCGTTTACAAACTGATTACTGAAAACACCCTCGAAGAGAAAATCATGGCCATGCAAGCCAGAAAACAAGCGCTTGCCGATGGCATTTATAAAGACGGGGCACAAGGAATAGATGTAAAGCTCAACGCCGATGATTTACAAGAATTATTTGCACCCTTGGCAGGCTGATGCACGTGCTGAGGGTTGAGGCCTGAGGAATGGTTTTCGTAGGTCACGTTGCGCAGCTACGTGACGCAATCGCTTAATTGACCACACGTGTTCTCGGCTGGAGATGGTCGTCATGGTGCTTCGCAACATGACCTACAGGGATTCATGTGTCAGCGTTTAGTTTTGACACTTGGATTAGCATCTGAGTACTGAGAAACTGACGAGACAGTCTGTTGTAGGAGCGGTTTCAGCCGCGATAGCAGTGGCGGTACATCATTCGCAGCTGAAGCCACTCCACAAAAACAAACTTGCTTCATATCAACCACCAACAACGTAGGTACCTCACAATCCGACGATGTGGCCCCCACTGGCAACAAAAAATTCTAGCCTGAAATAAACCACAGATTCCAAGCTCGACCAGATAGGATTTTTAGCCAATCTCTATCGGAATAACGCCACCACCAAGCGGCGCTGGAGGAAGAAGAGATGGCCGCCGCAATAACAATGGCAGACCCACCATGCTATGTGAATTAATAGTTGCCATTAAACGTGGTCTGTCCCCAATTACCCCCATTAAACGTGGTCTGTCCCCAATTACCCTGTCCCCAATTACCCCTGTGTCCCCAATTACCCCTGAATTAATAGTTGCCATTAAACGTGGTCCGTCCCGAATGGCACGAAGTTAAGTCAAGTACTGCCGTCTTCCCGGCGAAGGCCGGGATCCAGAACCCACCAAAATCGCCATTCCTCTGGATTCCGGCATTCGCCGGAATGACGGGTGGAGTGGGTTTTTGACTTAACTTCGTGCCATACTGGTCTGTCCCCAATTACCCACAGTCAATTTCTACCAGAATAACGCCACCACCAAGCGGCGCTGGCGGAAGAAGAGATGACAGCCGCAATAACCATCGACTCTCAAACCTCTGCGGACATAAAAGCCCGCGTCTCTTTGCCCGGGTCGGGCAGACCGGAGACCCACCAGGCCGTCAAACCTGCGTAAAAACCAGCGGAACCAAGCTACTATTGACACCCCTCATGACTATTCTGAGCAACGTCAAAAACAGCCTGCATAACGAAAGTGTAGTCGGGTACAGAGGATATTTCACATTACCGAAACATACCCGCACTAGCATTCAACGCGAGTAGGCAAATTATTGATGCGGTATTGGTATGTGGAGCCTCTCCTTGTTAGCCGCAACATAGTTGCAAATCTATGCCACAGCATGATTGTTATTAAGCGAAGAAAGCTTTTCAAGTGTATCAGGGAACTGGCGCACCATCATGATCAAAGCCGCAGCTTGGGCATTGGGTTTTGCCCTTCCCTGCTTCCAGTTTTCCAGTGTACGAATAGATGCTCGAATACGACGCGCAAAGACCGCGCGTGAAACGGTAGTGGTCAACCTTTTCTGGCCATTAAATTAAAGGTCACAAACAGGACCGCTATCTTAATATTTCCCCCCAATGTTTTCATTGCATTACCTTGCATTCACATGTTCAGGATAAAGCATAGGAAACCAATACGAAGCCACAGCTACCGGGATGCCTAATCGAACAGCCCCCTTCGGAGTGTCGGACACTAATAAATCTTCATCGGTTAACTGTTTGAGTATCGTCCGTGCCGACCTTTCACTAAGCCCTGAAATTCTTTTCGCCTCACCTCTCGCGAATTCTCCGCGGGTAAATGCTTCCTGCAATAAATAGGACGCTTCTTTACTTAAGGCTTTATTTTCAGAAAACGGGCCAGGAATTACCTTCGCGTTACGTAACGCTACATACCCTTTTAGCCTTTCACGCATATCATCTAACCGAAGCAACTCCTGCATAAATGCAATTTGATCAACGCAAGTTGCTAAAAAATAATGGCAAAAAACGGTCAAGCCTTCATTCGACAGATTACCTCTTCCGTCCAGATCTCCTTTTCTGTGGGAATCGGCCAATGCCAGGAATTTCATATATTCATTTTTTGATCTCGCAAAACCACGGCTGACATTCCACAAACCATATCCAATGACACCAATACGCGTAAGATATGCATCGGTAAAAAGCCGGGTTGCACGGCCATTACCGTCTAAAAAAGGATGAATCCAGGCTAGCCTATGGTGTGCTGCCGCCGCCGCAATTAACTGACTGTCCCCGTGAAATCGCCCTGGATCATAAAATTGAGAAAAACACTGCAAAAACCGCCTGATAGCTTGATACTTAGGCGCAAGATGTCTACCCACTTCGACATCTCGCTCTCTTAACGCGCCAAGGATAATTTCTAATTTACCTCCGCCATCAGCCTAATCATCAACAAACCGCAAATCAACGGGCAATTGTTCATAGAAATCACGGTGGAGATTTACAATAAATGTTTCATCTACAACATTTACGTGGGGAAGAGCTGACAAAGTACGAAACAGGGTGTTTTGTACTGAAATATGCGCCTGACTTTCTAACTGTAGCGCGCGCTTTGTCACATCGGATTCATAATCACCCTGCATCGCCCGCTCAATATCAACAGGGTGTGTGCTATTACCTTCAATGAGGTTTGAATAATAGCTGTTAATTATCCGCAATAAAGCAACAACCGTTCTGGCCGTTATCGGGTGAAGCCCTCCACTCAATGCTGCCGACTTTTGAAATACTTCCGTCGCCATATCAGACAAACCACCTGCCTGCGTAGGCATCAATGGTTCCATCTGTGTTGGATTATCGTACATTCCCCTACCTTCAGACGATTGGATACATCCACTATTATGGCTAAAACCGTAACATAATCAACATTATTGCCGATGTTATTTCCCACATAAAACAATGTAACTCTATAATTTTATTAAATAAATAATCATTAAATAACAAAATAAAGGGGATGTATGCCGGTATATTTGCCGATTATTTTACTCCGTAGAGGACAGCACAGCTTTAGACGATACCAGAATGGCACGAAGATAAGCCGAATACTGCTGTCATCCCGGCGAATCCCCTCTGGGGCATAAAGGCCGGGGTCCAGAACCCACCATTATCGTCAGTCCTCTGGATTCCGGCCTTCGCCGGAATGACGGATGAAGTGGACTTTTGACTTAACTTCGTGCCATTCGACGATATCCCAAAAAACGATAACCCAGAGTCGCGGTTTATATAGGCAAAATACCCCCCGTCATCCCGGCGCAGGCCGGCATCCAAAACCCATTATGACCGCCAGTGCTCTGGGTTCCCGCCTTGATAACCAAAGGACACAAGCGCTCCAAAGGATATGCGCTGGTATGACGAAATAAGGCCGCTAAATGAAACCCATGACTACACTTGCCATGTCGCCGCCAACGTCGGCTCCAAACCCGCCCGGACATCATCAGGCAAGTTTAGTTGGCCCGCCGCAGGAGGGGAGAAACCGGCCATGGCATCGACCAATTGTTGCACTTGGGTATTGATCAAGTTCATGCCGGTGTCGGTTTGGATGGATTCGATTTGGTAGTTAGAACCTGTATACCAATTTGAAACTGTAATAGAATCATCGGTGCCAATTACAGAGACTTGCAGGTCGTTTCCTTGCCGGGAAAACCATAACTGGTCATAGGTAACGTCAGTTCCAAAGAGCATAGCATCATTGCCATGCAAGCCAGGAAACAAGTACTGGCAGATGTCATCTACAAAGATGGCGCACAAGGAAAGGATGTAAAACTCAACGCAAGTGATTTACAGAAATTATTTGCACCACTGGTGGGGTGAGGGATTAAGACAAAGTGCTGAGGACTAAGTGCTGGAGCGGTAAGCCAGGGTGCTGTGGCTACGAACAGGTATAAAGTCACTGGATACCGGGTCAAGCCCGATATGACGGTTTTTAGCACTTGCCACTTAGCACTTAGCACTTTATTTAACCCGTAGGTCATGTTGCGTAGCGACATGACGACCATCCTTATGCGAGAACAGCGGTGCTCGTTTCAGGCATCGCGTCACGTAGCTGCGCAACGTGACCTTCTATGAGGATTGCTTTGTCACCCCCAGTGCTACAAAAACTTAGCATTAAGTCCTGAGTTATGGTTCCAATATTCATGCGGCGCTAGCGGAAGAATGAATGACAGGTATAGATTGCTACAATTCTCAAATAGAGTTTGCGGTATTCAGTTCTGTAGGCGGGGCATACTTCCATGGCATCGTCGAGGCTACTGCCAAAAGACTCATATGCTTCAGAATGAAGGTATCCCGGCAATTGAAGCCAGAGCTCTGGAAAAGTTTGGGCCATTTTCGCGAAGAATTAGGCCGATTTAACCTGGTAAACTGCCGCTATACTGGAACAACACGCCTTACTGGGCTACAATGTACCTCACAACAAAGGAGATAAGATCATGCCTACTAACGACGTTGTTCGCGCCCGCATCGACGGTAAAATCAAAGAAGAGGCCGCTACCGTACTGGCGGCAATAGGCTTAACGGTTTCCGACGCCTTTAGAATCATGCTAACCCGCGTGGCCAAAGAGAAAAAGCTTCCGTTTGAGCCACTAGTGCCCAATGAAGAGACCATAAAAGCTATGGAAGAAGCCCGAAGCGGGAATGTAGAGTCTTTTGATAGCGTGGAAGCGCTTATGACAGACTTGAAAAAGTGAAAATAGAACATACTGGCAAGTTTAAACCTAAATTAATCAGTTGGATCATAGCGAGGGCGTCTAAGGTGCTGAAGATAAGCTGTTTTCCCGTTTTTTAAGGCGATCGCGTAGTCACTCTACGGGTGAGTCTTAAAAACCGGAAAAATAGCTTATATTCAGTGCGTTAGGCGTCCACAGTAGATTCAACTGATTAATTTAGGTTAAACGCGACTACAAGCGTGAAGGGAAAGCATAAAGCAATACTGGAAATCGCCTTGGTTGACGTGCTGACAACATTAACCAAAGGCGAATCACTGGCGGAAAAGTACCGGGATCACGCCTTGACAGGTGAATGGAACGATCACCGAGACTGCCACATCAAACCCGACCTGGTGTTAATTTACCGCAAACCCAACAATGAAGTATTGCAGTTGGTACGCCTTGGTTCTCATAGTGAGCTTGGGCTTTAACTGCCCTTTTTGTGGACTAAAGAAATACCCAAATTTTTCGAGAGTTGTCCAGAATATTCCAGAGAACAATGTGCAGAAAATGCACACAGTTAAAACATACGGACTAAAAACCAATACCGCGCTACTGAAGCTTTGGGCGTAGAAGGTATGGACCTACCTCTGTATATCTAACATCAATAGCCGCGAAATCCTTTATTTATGAGGACATCAGGGGTGTCGCCATATCAGACAAACCGCCTACCTACACACCGTTTTATATCCCCTTGGCCGTCCTTTTCACGGGATATACCATTGATATATCCCATGCATCGCCTATAATGAGATATACCATCAGGATATACAAGGAGATAACAATGGCAGCCACCCACACCACCCTGTTCAAAAGCAATAAAACGCAGGCGGTACGGCTCCCAAAAGCGGTAGCATTGCCAGATTCGATCAAAAAAGTAGACATTATTGCCATCGGCAATACCCGGATTATTACCCCTGCGGGGGAATCCTGGGATCAGTGGTTCGACAGCCTTGGCGTGTCCGATGATTTCATGAACGAACGCGATCAGCCAGCCGACCAAGAACGGGAAGCGCTGTGAGCATGCTGAAATACATGCTGGACACCAATATCGTCATTTACACCATTAAAAATCGTCCTGAGCACGTTCGCGAAACTTTCAAGCAACACGAAAACCAGATGTGCATCTCTACCATCACAAAAGGAGAACTTGTTTATGGTGCCGAAAAATCGTCTCAGCCGGAACGAAACCTTGCCGATATTGAAGGGTTAATTGCACGCCTGGAAATAGTCCCTTTTGGAGAACATGCATCTGAGCACTTTGGCCAGTTAAGAGCAGAGCTATACCGCATCGGGCAACCCATTGGCCCATACGACATGATGATAGCCGGACATGCACGGGCAATGGGGCTTATTCTAGTCACCAACAATACAAAAGAATTTACGCGAGTACCCGGGCTTCGGATTGAAAACTGGGTGCCAACAAAAGTATAAATAACAGTGCCACTATCACGTTGCGCAGCTGCGTGACGCAGTGGTTTAATCGAGCCCCTTTATTCTCGACTGGACATGATCGTCACGTAGCTTCGCAACATGACCTACAAAATGACACTACGAGTAAGTGTTGAGGGTTAAGTGCTGAGAACTGGGGACTTAGTGCTAAATCATCCCCCGTCTTTCCGGCGAATACACCCTGGGGCATTTATGATCTTTTGGTTACAAGTGCCGGAATTTAGAATATCGGTCATCCCTCTGGATACCGGATCAAGTCCGGTATGACGGCTTTATTATATCTCTGCTGTAATCGGAAGGGTTTGTCTGCTGTAGGAACGGCTTCAGCCGCGACAGCGGTGGTGGTACATCATTCGCGGCTGAAGCCGCACTTACAATCCAGAAATAAAAACGCGGCCCAGTATATGGGCCGCGTTCACTTACACTCCTCAACCAAACACTATTGCCATGTAGCGGCCAATGTAGGCTCCAAACCGGCACGGACATCATCGGGTAAATTCAGTTGGCCTGCCGACGGTGGAGAAAATCCAGCCATGGCATCCACTAGCTGCTGAACCTGCGTATTGATGAGATTCATGCCGGTATCGGTTTGGATGGTCTCCACCTGATCAGCACTACCGTTATACCAATTAGCAACAGTTACCGAATCATCCGTGCCAATAACCGATATTTCCAGGTCATTACCTTGTTGGGAAAACCAGAGCTGGTCGTATGTCACACCATCCCCAAAGGTTAATGTGTCATTGCCATTGAACTCATCAATGGTGTCGATGCCGTCTCCGAGGTTAAACAGATAACTGTCGTTGTAGTAGGT
>NVUB02000207.1 GCA_002401775.2 Ectothiorhodospiraceae bacterium | reverse complement strand
GCAGGCTAATCTACGAAACAGCATCTATGTGCTAAGGGGCAATCCGGCCTTACTGACGTCCCATGATATAGTAATAGCTAATTACTAATATCTGAGAGATACAAGGGGCAATCCCTTGTGGTTGCCCTGGTTTGGGATGGCCGTTTTGGTTTGGGCATGTGCCGTCATCAGGGTACCCACAAGGGGCACCCCTACGGAGTGATTTATGTCGTTCCACGCTCCATTTACGCCACGAAACCGTAGAGGCAGGCTTTAACCTGCCCAAAGATGACGATACACCCCCCCTTTTTATAGTATTTAAGCTGGCCTGAAATATTACCTACGGGGTCGCATAAATGAC
Source organism: Ectothiorhodospiraceae bacterium (assembly GCA_002401775.2). Taxonomy (GTDB): domain Bacteria; phylum Pseudomonadota; class Gammaproteobacteria; order SZUA-152; family SZUA-152; genus SZUA-152. Next base: position 3,089 of record NVUB02000207.1, on the reverse strand, counting down.
AATAACCGCCCGGCTTGATTCTGAAACCTCGATACTGACGAGTCTGGATTTTTTTATCGAATCATTGCGGGCGCAGATGAGCGGTACCCACCCTTCGGCATCGATGGTTCGGATTCCTGGGCGGGGTTGAATCTCACTCCTGCGAAAGCGATCCCACTGACCGATACGGACGAAAAAAATAATGAGAAGTAGGCTTACCTTTATCTAGCTCCACCGCTTGTTTTTGTCAGTATGGATGTAGGCGAGTAGCGTTAGTAGGATACTGTAAGCTTGGGAGTACACACGTCGTGTTAAATAAAACTCAAATAGCGCTTTACCAAGACCGCATAACTTTCCTGCTGTAATTGAAATTCCTCATTCCCATGTTCTGCGTGGGAATGCATGCGGACGAAAATATAATGAGAAGTTGGCTTACCTTTGCCACACTCCAACGCTTGTTTTTGCCAGTATGAATATAGACGAGTAGCGTTAGTAGGATACTGTAAGCTTGGGAGTACACACGTCGTGTTAAATAAAACTCAAATAGTGCTTTAACAGGACCGCATAACTTGCCTATTGTCATTGAAATTCCTCGTTCCCACACTCTGCGTGGGAACGCATACGGACGAAAAAATAATAGGAAGTTAACTTACCTTTGCCTTACTCCAACGCTTGTTTTTGGCAGTGTGGATGTAGGCGAGTAGTGTTTACCTGCAGGAGTACATCAACGGTAATGGCATCTGGTGTTATTTCGATGCCATTAATACATTCGGGCCAGAGAGGAATGGCACGAAGATAAGTCAAAAAACCACTGCATCCGTCATTCCGGCGCAGGCCGGAATCCAGAAGAAGAGCGATTATGTTGGGTTCTCGGTCCGGGCCCATATGTCCCAGAGGGTATTCGCTGGGGTGACGACAGTATTCGACGTATATTCTCGCCATTCGGGCCAGGGAATGTTTTGGATGATTATTATCGCCAAACCATAGATAGTCTGATGCAAAAATGCGGGGACGTTAAGGACGCAAATATAATGCTATACAGTCAAAGGCTTTATGTCTCTAGTGCCTGAGCGTTTACGTTAAATCGTGCTTAATCTCGTCCTCTGGTTAATATTGGATCGTCTTTAGCCGTCATTAAGGCATCGGCCAAGAAAGATTGGTCGCTAGCGCTGCTAGTTAAATTAATAATTATACTCTTGGGGGCATTACGCAACTTTGCGTACGCTTTTCGAAGTTGTTTTCTCGCCTCACTCCACGTTAATGCAGGAACTTTTTTAGTCAATATTAAAGTTGCAAGTAACTGCGTATAGCGGGTGTTATATATAATTGTAATAATTAAGTTGTCAGCTATACCTTGCTTCCATATCCAGCCTCCGCGCTCTATTTAGGGTGAGAATTTCTGCGGGGAACCATAAATGATAATAATAGCCGGGCGATGTTTCGATGTTTCGATGATTCGAATACAGTAGTCTCAGGGGTATGTATTAGATGATTAGCATTGCCGAACTATAGGTAGATGATAATAAGACCGCAGAAGCACAAAGAGCACAATAATAATATTATAAAGCTAAACCTTTTGCGGTAGTAGAATCCCAGTATTAAGTAAGAACGAGCTTTGGCCGCGATGTCGCTTAGGCCGAGAACGGATCGCAGTTAGAGCAACGACTATAAAAAGTTTACGTTCTTAGGGCTGTTGCGCGCGCTTTGCGAATATTTTGTTGGAGTAATGTCTTCCCGTGTAACGTATCGTAGTCGATTATTGTCTCGTTACCACGTATTACAGCAATAACTTCGGTCCAGATAAAAACTATTAGTAGCGGCGAGTAGTGGTGGTTGAGCACGATGCAGTGATTTCACTAACATTATTGCCTGATTGCCATGCCCCGCGTCGCCTGTACGGATGACCGTTAGGATGGGCTGAGTCTATGGCGGTTAACATGGGTTGAATACGGTAACGTAAAATATTATGCAATGTAGATATTCGTATACACTTGCGGTAGTCAGGAATAAGTTTTACGCGTTTTATGTGAGTTCTAGCGGGCGCACTTTACCGGTAAGTTAACCACACAAATTTATAAGGATCATGTCACTGCTGTCCCGGAGGTAAAATATTGATTTTCATGTTTCTCATACCACCAAGTGATCTACTAGAGACGTTTTTTGCCGGTTATACAGTGAAGTATATCGAGCTAACGGGTCAGCAGTGATGTCATGTATTAATCGTAGCGTAGGTAAGGATGCAAAACGCGTAACGAAATACTATGCAGGCCTTTAGTGGCCAAGTTACTTTTAATACGCTTAATGTGGAGATCGGTTTATCTAAATACTATTTTGCAGCTTATATCGAATTGCCTCTTTGTTTCGTTAGCGTGCGCGTGCAGTAGAGAATATAATGGGGCTGTAATGGAGTTGAATTGCAGTATGTGAGAGGCAGAGGTTTTGCATGTCGGGTGATATGATGGTGATGGCCTGAGCCGTTGTGTAATTTGTTTTATTGTTTAGCTCTTTTCAGGCATGTTTCACGCATGATTTTTCAAGTAGACGATACTAGAAAGTTTCCTTGTGCATAATAAAATCTGTAAACGCATAAAATAAATGAATTGGCGCTAGGCTGAAAATGAGCGATATGGGGTTTACTGTTTAGGATAGCGGTTCGCGCCGTCTGCTTTTGTGCAGGCAGATAGAAGAAGACATGTTGGCAATACCTGGGAGTAGGGGCGCTCGTTTAGCGTATAGGGTTTGGAGCGCTAATATTTGGTGTGGCTGCAAGCTCAAAAACGGCTTGACCTTTTTGGCGTGTACTGTATTATTCGCGCCTCGCTGGCTAAGGCTGGTGACGCAGAAAGGAATCAGCGGATATTTGTTTTATTGTGACGGTTCAACGTAAAACTTGAATTGACCATTAAGCCAAATAAACGCCTTGACCTTTTTGTTGTAGCGTGTACAATGTGCGCCTCGCTGATCGAGATTGGCGAGGAAGTTAGCAGGATCGTTCAGATCCGTAGGAAGTCTCTGCTGAAATGAGTTGAGAAAGTGCTTGATAATGCGGAGAGACGCTGTAGTATACGCGCCTCTTCAACGGGAAGCCAAACGGCTTCTTCGATGATACG
>NVUB02000206.1 GCA_002401775.2 Ectothiorhodospiraceae bacterium | reverse complement strand
CCACCTGCCGCGTAGGCCCCTCGCCGTTGTCATAGTATTCATTGCAATGTTTGATATACATCCCGATGACCTCTCTAATCAATAAACTGCTCATGGTCAAATCCTCCAAATATGTTTTTGTTGGTATTCGTCCATGAATATCGAGCTAAATAAACCGCTACATGAGCACTCTTTCAGCCGGGAACGGTTGAGAGAGCACGCTGCCCCCCGACCTATAGATGTACTCCTGAGTACATCTATAGGCTCATCTTTAGTCTACTTTAGAGAGGCTATGCCGTAGCGTCGAAAAATTCCGAACGGTAAAGCGCAATTTGATCCCACGCCCTGTCCATTTGGCCCTGGGTAAATTCTGTCATCCAGGCATCATCAACATAATTCATAAAATTATGAATGGGAGCATCTTCCGGAGTAGCTTGGCACGCGTTGTTCCTCCCCTCTTCCGGCTTTCCGTAGTTAGGGGATGCATGCGCAGGCGTGTCACCTATATGGTCGCCATACGCATCGCAACCACCTTGAAAAGTATGCCAGAGCCCAAGCCAATGCCCAACCTCGTGAATCGCCGTTTTACCGAGATTAAAGCCATTAACCGAACCGCCCGGAAGGGTGCTATCCAGCATCACAACACCATCACGCTCCATGTCGCCATCCCGTTCCCATGGGAAAGTGGCCCATCCAAGTAACCCAGCAGAAAGCCCGGCAGTATAAAAATTCAATACCGTTTTAGGATCACCCTGTAATGTCTTTTTCGCGTCACGTTCTTCTTTACTACCGTGGTCCATGGAATACCAAAGACTATTGTCCTCAAACACAACGTCATCGGAAGAATAGCTGAACTGAATTCCATATAAAGAATAGGCCTCATTAAGTATTTCAATTTGATTGATCCTTTGCGCTTCAGTAATTAGCCCTTTTTGATCATCCGTAATATGGATAAATCGCACTGGAATGACTGTATTGTCAGGACGCGGTGCATTGGAACTGATTGCCGCCATTCGCTCATCATTTCGGCGTACTTGGTAGTGGTTAGGCGTCGTCGTCGCACAGCCCCTACCTTGTAAAACAAACTCTTCAATAGACCCGTAATCTTTATTGTTGATGTGATAGCTCAAAATAACTCCTTTATTGTGATATTAGGGGTAATGCCTTTCAAGGCCTGTGTGGTGACAATGTGGCAATAATGTAGTGGATATAACGTATAAAGGAGATAAAAAGTTACCTGTTAGGTGTTGGAAGATTAGGTGCTGCAAAAATTGCATTGATTAATATTCGCACAAGGTCTGTTCTTAACATAGGAAACTACTGTGGGTTGGCATCCCGTAGGTCACGTTGCACAGCTACGTGACGCTGATATTGAAACAAGAAAATGGTTCTCGGATATACAGAATTGTCACGTAGCTGTGCAACGTGACCTACAATTGGAGTGTTATGAATAGTGAAAGATATGCTGACACATAGGATTACGTTGCGCCTACCGCTACACACGCCGGCACCTACCGGAAATAATAACCCGAAGTTGTACTTCGTGCCGCACGAACCCCACGAAGTACAACTTCGGGTACCGTCAGCAGGCGGAAGAACAAACCTCGTCATACCGGCAATGCCGGTTTCCAGAGAAAAGGTTAGAAAGAAATATCATTCCGCGTAGGGGCGGGTTTTAAACCCGCCCAAACTAATCGCTAGCGCAGAAATGTCACTAATCCATAAAAAATTTATTTTCTAGAGCTTATAGAAAACCCTAAGTTATAAATCTGTCGTTATATACAGTAATTATCTACAATAAAAATTATAACTCGTTGATAGTATTATGGTTGTGTCTGAGTTAAAAACTCTTATGTATAAAGTATAAGAACCTCTCCATTTGAGTGATAGCCGATAAAATGTCTTATTGCATCATTTCCATACCCCTTGTAGAGTCAGAAGGGTAGTAAATTGGTAATATTGCCGAAGGGTGAGGAATTGATTGTTCGGCGGTTTTGTAAGATGATTTCGCTCTGTCGCGAGGTCTGGCAAAAATTTTACAGAAGCCCTAGCTGGTGATAGCCGACAGATTGGGGTACCTTAAACGTTAGGTCGAAATGGTAACAATCATGGCGAATGATAAATTATGGAGTTCTTACGAAGAGGTTGCACAATATCTTCTAAATCAATTTTCTCAAACCTTCGATTTAGGCGTTGTTGAGGGTAAACAAATAATTCCTGGAAAATCTGGTACAAACTGGGAAATAGATGCTAAAGGAATAAAAATATCCAACGACGGTTTTATTATTATTGAGTGTCGGCGCTATACAAAGTCGCGGCTTAACCAAGAAAGTATTGGTGCCCTTGCATATCGAATTTATGATACGGGCGCAGATTCAGGAATAATTGTAAGCCCACTTTCCCTGCAAAAAGGTGCTGAGATCGTATCTTCTCATGAGGGCATTAAACATGTAATTCTTGATCCGCGTAGTACAACATCTGACTATATGTTGTAATTTTTGAATAAAGTTTTTATCGGAATGTCGGATCAAGCAAAAGGAACTTCGAATATAGGCATTAAGGTGATAAAAAACGGTAAATTTGTAGAAGAGCGGAGTAGTGACTAAAGACCTAACCATCACATCCAGTGAATTGCCAAAAGCGCCGTTTTTTTGCGTATTCGTTTCACTCATTGTCACAAAAAAATGGCGCTTTTGGCAACCTCTGATGTAGGCGTTAGGCTAATAAAAAGGAAGCTAATTCTGAGTAACGGAGTTTGCTTCAGAAAAACAAAAAATTAAAATTTATGTACGTGGAGTAATAATCAATTGTTGTTTTTCAACTTGAACGCGGACGGGTAATCCAATAACAAAGCCAGCCTCTTTAAGCCAATATCCTTTTATCCTTATCCATGGCACAGGCTCACCTGGGCTATATCGTCTGAGTTGGTAATCATGAAAATCTCGGCAAACAATCAGTTTTCGTTCTCTCATGAGGGTATTCCTTGTAGTAATTTCGACGTTACCATTCACCCATTAAGGGTGGCCGGGAGGGTCGAAACAGCTACAAGAACTGCTCTGGGTATTTCCCTTGCGGGTATTGTATTCCCCAGAACTCCCGGCCAAAAACAGCCGAATCACAGGCACAAAAAAACCGCATAAAGCTCGGGTTGCGGTTCAGCCCTCTTGTAGGAGTTTCGACGCTCCATAAAAAAGAGCATAATCATGTGGGGTAGTTCTTGTCAAGCAATGGTAGTGGTGTCATGGCTTAACCAAAGGGTCGAGTTGACGCGGGGGGGGGTTAGCTTTTTTAAGGTTTGTGGTGAGTTCTAGTGAAGCGGTATTGGTAGAGTTCTGTGCTATCCCCCGCGCCACTCACCCAAAACGTTAGATTTTTAATTGATCAACGAAAGGAAGGTGGTCAACTATGGGGAAGATACTAAATATTGGCTTTCTAGCGATAATCGTAGCTGTAGCTGCTAGGTACTTCGTAAGTGAAAACTTAGGGTCACCATTTATTGAAGCTCGAAATATCCAAGAGTGGGAGATTTGGCTATATAGTGTATCTATGTTTTGGTTTTTCTTGGCATTATGGAATACTTTAATTCGTAGACGCTGTCCCAAGTGCAAAGCATATAAATACTCATTCAGCGGGTCAGAAGAGGTAGATCGATGGGTTGGTTCAAAAAAAATCAGAGAGAAAGTCGGAGAGGATTTGTATGCCAATAGAAGCGTAACCACAACATTTGTAAAAATTAAAAAGGTTTTTCAATGTTTACAATGTAATAATACTTGGGCAGAAGTAATAAAACATGAAAAAAACTAACCAGCAGCTCAATATGGATGCCGCATAAAACGCGGCTCCAGTTAACTGAGCGTGTGTGCCGGCAATGCCGGTTTCCAGAAAAAAGGTTAGAAAGAAGTACCATTCCGCGTAGGGGCGGGGTTAAACCCGCCCAGACCAACCGCTGCCGCATAAATATGTGGGGGGCGTTGAGCATTCAGTGTTCCTACCGTTACTAAGGCACAATACAGATCAAGTATCGGGCGAAATCACTCATCCCATAGCTGGTACTGGCTGATATCGACAACGACGCCGGTCTCCTGACGCTTGCTTGGAATATCGACTTCTTTCAATCTAGCCTCTGCGCACTCAAAACCCTCAACAAATATGGCGAGCATTTCAGCTGTTTCTTTCGAGTTAAAAGTTTGGATATCTGCTGTGTCGATAATCCTTAGCTGCCGACACTCTTTAGAGTTGACTGCACTGAAGTCAAGAATTTCAAATTTTGCATCTTCTAACTCTGGATCTTGACGTAAAATTTCCTTTGCTAACGTAACAAATAATGACAACTGTTTATCATCGAGTGGATTGTCCTTCCAGAAAATGAACCATGGAAGATAAATCTGCCCACCTACACCGTATATAAAGGCAGGCTTAAATGGAATTCTTAAATCTCTTCCGATTGGGTAAAAGCTGGGAGAAACATCGTTCACGAAATCATGTTGCACGCTACTAAAATATCCATACAGCAGCGGGACAACCTCCAACAGTATTTTTTGCACCCTCTTGCGCTTTTCTTTCTCTTTTATTCCCTTGATGATTTGATCTTCAGGGACTTTAAAAAGCAAACTATCTCTAGCCACATCATTCAGCGCATTATAATTAAAGAACGGAGGATTCATTGCCATTTTGACAAGTTTGTCCTCTATTTTTTTCGGAGACTCGTGCCAATGTCTCGCCAAATGTTGAACTGAAGGAGGTCTGAGTTTAATCATGGGTTTAACCTATTGCAGTGTATAGAGCATCTCTTTTGATGTGTGAAAATTTAAGATTGCTTGATTGCTAATTTGCATCCCCGGGTTTACTTTTGCTTCATGGTGCCACACTTCATGCCATGGCCCACCTGATACGTGTGATTGCTCTACTAACTGGCTGACACTCAACTTAGAATAGAAAGAAACAATGCTTTCTAATAGACTCTCTTCAGTTTTATCCATATTAATCCTAGCGATAACCTCGCTACCTGTGTTACGGTCTAATTTAGTCGCCCGAGTAGTTATTTTTTGGTCACTGAACTTATTAAAGAATCTATACAAGTAAGGTAAAACAGGCCCAAACTCCCAAGCCTCAAAATTTTGCTTGATAAGTGGCTTATTCGCAGATATTAAAAACCAAACATGGCAAAAATATGTAATTTTTTGTAAGCCTAAATTTGTCATAGGTATCCCATTATCATCTGCATAATCCAAAATATAATTTGCTACTTCGCGGCCATCATGCATAAAGCAATTCTCAATTACGTTACGATTTCAAAACTATTCTTTAGTTTACTTAAAGCTGACTTATAACTAATCTGACCATCATGCTGGAGCCTACCTACAACAATCCCCGGATGGACGTTGATCATTTTTGAAAATTCAAAAATTTCATCGGGAGTTCTAAGGTCTAAAAGGTCAAACTTATACTCTTCCGGTATAAGAATATTACCTGCCCATGTATTAGCTTCCTGTTCTTGCTGGTCCTGCGATTTAAATTCAGTGTTATCTAGGAAGATATCGTTTTTTTCATCTGAGTGAAGCAGGATGTGTGCAGCCTCATGGAAGAATGTAAACCAAAATTTGTCGTTAGTCTTACCATAAAGGGATAACTGAATAATAGGGCTATGCCCATTTAACCACCGAGCAACACCGCAGACATGTGCTTTTGTGATTGATTTAACAAGTAAAAGCTTAACTCCAGCCTCTAAACAAAGTTCAAATAAAGTTGGGCAAAAGTCTGTAGGAGATTGAACGGTTAACTCCCGTATTTTCTTAACGGCACTTTCAAATTTTGATCTATTATATTTCGGAGCACTAATTTTCTCCGCTTCTATTTCTCCTAATCTTAACCAAGCGAATATAGCCCCATTATCAGCTTGTTCATCCTTTGTCTTCCTAAAGGACGGAGACATAGAGCCGTAATAACTTCTCCACTCATCTGGTGATGCAATACCAAAAAAGCTTAATAGCTGCTCTACCAGCTTGGGCTTGTTGGATCTACCGCACCAATTTTCTTAAGTTCATTCACCGGCACATCGTCAAGCCAGTCAGTCCAGCTTTTATAGTTCTGTTCTGCCTCTAGTCTTGCGACATGCTGTCGATACTTTGATTCACGATTTATCCAAAATGAAACTGTAGAACCAAGCACTCTTTCTAGCTTTTGTGCAGTGTCGTATGTAAGGGTAACTTTACCCTTGATAAGTTGATTTAGATGCTTTGTGCTAAACCCCAGTCGGTTTGCAAGCTCAACTTGATTCCAATCACGTTCCTCTATCAAATCAAGAATTGTATCGCCAGGCGTTGATACCCAATCAGGGGCAAAACTTTCTATTTGACTACTCATGAGGATCTCCAATAAACACTATAAATATACTTTCAACGTTTGACCAATCGATACCACCATCATCTTTTGTTGGCAGAGGTTTTTTCAATGGTTCAAATAACAACCTATCCCCACCATGCAAATCTAGTGAAAATAGGCCAACTTTATCCCCTGTATATGGATGAGGTCTTCCAGCTATCAATTCAGAAACATTTGATGCAGCTTCGATATCGAACAGTCTGTTACGCAGTTTTTTACCGCTATTTGGCCCAAGCTTTTTATCCGCTTCTTTGCTAGATAGGCAGAGCTTCTTAAGTTTGGTAGTTTTGTAGTTTTGTAATCGACATCCAAAATATAGAATCCATTTATTTACCAAATAGGTAAATTATTATGACATTTATTTTAGTTGTCTTCAAGTACAGTAATGAAGTACATGGTTAACAATAAGTGCGGCATGGCTCGTAAATAGCTGATTGTAATGATAAATATAGGTGCGGATTCAACTCGCTATTGCAATTGTT
>NVUB02000205.1 GCA_002401775.2 Ectothiorhodospiraceae bacterium | reverse complement strand
CGCCTACTGTTGGTGCGATTCGTTGCAATAGAATGACTATTACGCCTCACCGCGCCTTGCCAGCACGAAAAATGCCTCAGAATCACGCTTACTCAGGTAATTGAGAACGGCCCCTAGTTGGATGGCCTTGAATTGATAACAATGTGGTGGAGCTGGCGGGAGTCGACGGTTTTGTCTGGAACAAAACCGGTCGCACGCAGTGCGCCCGTACGAGGCCATGGATGGCCGAAGGTAGAACAACGCAGGAGCAGTTGTCGAGGTTGAATGCCAGGGATGGCATTCAACACCCCGCGCCGCGGGTGAAGACTTGCCTAAACAATAAAGGCCACCCTAGTTGGATAGCCTTCAATTGATAACAATGTGCTGGCGGGGGAACTTAACAGGCTACACAACTTATTGTATTTGCTTGTTATTTTATGCTTCACTTTCAGTTAGTGTTACTACCAGTGTTACTAAAAGTAAAAGTCACCCGATAATTCCGTAGATAATTCAGCCTAAAGAAAAAATCGAGGCCTGATTCAGTTGTGAAACACGGAATCAAACTGACATTCGAAAAAGTGCCACAGAATCCACCACTTAGTTCGGTAAAGTTCTATATTATTCACCCCTTTAACAAAAGAAGCCGTTATTATGGCTCGTTGCCGGATATAAAGCCGTGATGCATTGATGTATTGCGAACTCGAACCGTGAGCAGTATTAGGCATAAACAGGGGTGCTTTAAAAAATGAAGCCCAGCGAAGGCTCACAGGTCAAAACCCCAACAATCCTGCATTTAATGCGTTTAGGGTAGTTAAATTTCATGGCCAATATAAAAGAATAACTAGGGCAGTTATGACAACAAAAGAAAACCAGATTGAACAAAGCTTGATCAATAAGCTAACCGACCTCAAATACATCTATCGTGAAGATATCCGCGACCGCGCAACACTAGAGCAAAACTTCCGCGAGAAATTCGAGGCGCTTAACCGCGTTAATCTCACCGATTCAGAATTTGCCCGCCTGCGTGATGAAATCGTCAATGCCGATGTCTTCACTGCGGCCAAAACCCTGCGCGAACAAAATCATTTCCAACGCGAGGATGGCACCCCGTTGTACTACACACTGGTTAATATCAAAGACTGGTGCAAAAATGATTTTGAAGTTATCAACCAGTTAAGCATCAACAGCGAAAACAGCCATCACCGTTACGATGTAATCTTGCTCATCAACGGCGTACCCGTGGTGCAAATCGAACTCAAAACCCTTGGTCTTACGCCGCGTCGCGCCATGGAGCAAATTGTCGAATACAAAAACGACCCCGGCAATGGCTACACCAATACCTTAATGTGTTTTATGCAGTTATTTATTGTAAGCAACCGCGACGATACACTCTACTTTGCCAACAATCAGAATCAACATTTTAGCTTTAACGCCGACGAACGCTTTTTACCCATATATCGACTTGCCAGCGAAGACAACGCAAAAATAACTCATCTGGACGACTTTGCCGACAACTTTCTCGCCAAATGCACGCTAGGCCATATGATCAGCCGTTACATGGTTTTAGTGGCCAGCGAGCAAAAGCTCATGATCATGCGTCCGTACCAAATATATGCGGTTAAAGCCATTGTCGATTGCATCAAGCAAAATAGGGGTAATGGTTACATCTGGCACACTACAGGTAGTGGTAAAACGCTTACCTCGTTTAAAGCCTCGACACTGCTAAAAGATAACCCCGATATTGATAAATGCTTGTTCGTTGTTGATCGTAAAGATCTGGATCGACAAACCCGCGAAGAATTTAATAAATTTCAAGAAGGCTGCGTAGAAGAAAACACCAACACCGAAACGCTGGTGCGGCGACTGCTCTCTGAAGACAAAGCCGATAAAGTCATCGTCACCACCATTCAAAAACTCGGCCTTGCCTTGGATGAAAACAACAAGCGCAGTCAGCAACATAAGCAAAATGGCAAGCAAACCTATAAAGAACGATTAGAGCCACTGCGTAACCAACGCATTGTATTTATTTTTGATGAATGCCACCGCTCGCAATTTGGCGATAACCATCAGGCCATTAAAGCCTTCTTCCCCAAGGCGCAATTATTCGGTTTTACCGGCACTCCCATTTTTGAAGATAACGCCACCTATAAACAAATTGACGGCACACAAGCATCGTACATAACCACCGACGTTATATTTCAAAAGCAACTGCACGCCTACACCATTACCCACGCCATTGAAGATCGCAACGTACTGCGATTTCATATCGACTATTTTGGTGAAAAGCAAAAAGGCAAGAAGCAAAAAGATGAACAGGCCCCGAAAGACGAAAACTCGAAAGACCAAAAGAAAAAACGTAAAACAAAAATCAAATTACCTACGCCCGAAGCCGTTGTTAATGAGATTATGAAAAAACACAATGCCGCCACCAATCAGCGTCGATTTAATGCAGTATTGGCAACGGCCTCCATTAACAACGCCATTGAATACTTTGAATTGTTTAAAAAAGCGCAAGCTCAGAAACAAACCGAAGATGACAGCTATCAGCCGTTAAACATTGCCTGTGTCTTTTCGCCACCGCCAAAGGCATTGGCTAAAGATAATGAGGCAGGCAAAGACAAAACAAATGAAAAAAATGTGGCTGACATAAAACAGCTACAAGATGATTTACCACAAGAAAAAGCAGATAACGAAGAAAAACCAGAAGAGAAAAAAGCCGCGCTTAAAGCCATCATTGCCGACTACAACACACAGTATGAAACCAATCACACCATTAACGAGTTCGACTTGTATTATCAGGATGTACAGCAACGCATTAAAGACCAAAAATATACCAATGCCGATTACCCCCATAAAAATAAAATTGACATTATGATCGTGGTGGATATGCTACTGACCGGTTTTGATTCCAAATACCTCAATACCCTATATGTAGATAAAAACCTAAAGTACCACGGTTTAATTCAGGCTTTCTCGCGCACCAATCGCGTGCTGAATGATACAAAACCCTATGGCAATATACTCGATTTTCGCTATCAGGAAGATGCCGTAAATGTAGCGATTGAGCGCTTCTCGGGGCAAGACAAAAACCGCGCCAAAGAAATTTGGCTGGTCGATGCCGCGCCCGAAGTCATTAAGAAATTAGACGGTGCCCTCAGCCAACTGGAAAAGTTCATGACCTCACAAGGTCTCGCCTGCACACCCGAAGAAGTTAACAACCTCAAAGGCGATGCGGCACGCGGTGAATTTATTAATAACTTTAAAGAAGTACAACGTCTAAAAACCCAGCTCGATCAATACACCGACCTAAGCGATGAGCAAGCCGATAGCGTGGAGGCACTGCTACCCGAAGATCAGCTGCGCAGCTTCCGTGGCATGTATCTGGAAACCGCGCAACGTCTCAAAGCCCAACAAGCCAAAGGCGGCAATGCCGATGACCCGGATAATGACAAACTACAACAACTAGAATTTGAACTGGTCTTGTTCTCATCAAGCGTCATCGATTACGACTACATCATGAGCCTTATTGCCAGCACCATCGACGATAAACCCAGCAAACAAAAAATGACCCGCCAACAACTCATTGACATGATCAGCGCCAGTGCCAACATGATGAATGAGCGTACCGACATAGTAGACTACATCAACAGCCTGCAAGCCGGTGAAAGCCTCAATGAAAAAGCCATTCGTCAAGGTTACGAGCAGTTTAAGGCACAAAAATCCGCTAAAGAACTCACCGCCATGGCACAAAAACATGGGCTAGCAAGCGAAGCCTTGCAAGAATTTGTTAATGCCATAATGGATCGTATGATCTTCGACGGTGAACAGCTCACTGATTTATTAGCACCCTTAGAACTGAGCTGGAAAGAAAGACGAATAAATGAACTCGCACTCATGGAAGACCTGATGCCGCTATTGCATAAACTCGCACAGGGGCGTGATATTTCCGGATTATCAGCGTATGAGTAAGCAAAGCAACACATCGAAAGGTGCGCAAATGCATAAACTAAGGGAGTGAAGCCTATGCAAAATGATCTGATTCAGCAAATGACCGAGTCGTTTGAAGGCCATGCACAAGAGACTGAAAATGGTGTTGAATACTGGCTGGCGCGAGATGTACAGCATTTGTTGGGTTATTCCAAATGGGATAACTTTCTGAATGTGATTTCCAAAGCAAAAACGGCCTGTGAGTTGTCTGAACACGCAATCCCCGACCATTTTGCCGATGTCGGGAAAATGGTCGAATTGGGCTCTGGCAGCCAACGGGAAATTAGCGATATTATGCTAACCCGTTATGCCTGTTACCTTATTGCTCAAAATGGTGACCCCGCCAAGCAACCTATTGCATTTGCACAAACCTACTTTGCCATGCAAACCCGCAAGGCAGAGTTAATAGAACAAAGGTTACTTGAAACAGAGCGGGTATCTGCACGTAAAAAATTATCCCTCACCGAAAAAGAACTATCAGATGTCAT
>NVUB02000204.1 GCA_002401775.2 Ectothiorhodospiraceae bacterium | reverse complement strand
GAAAGCCTCAATGTGTCCGTAGCAACAGGTGTTTGCCTGTTTGAGGCGTTGCGGCAGCGGGCTTAGGACTGAGTGCTGAGTTGGCAATTATGTGCCCGATCTCAGCGTAGGAGCGGCTTTAGCCGCGATCAGAACTGCCCGATACAGTGGTCGAGGCTGAAGCCTCTCCTACATCATTCGTGCGAAGTCCCTGTCTTCGGTCCCCAGTCCGTAGGGTGCATAAAGGCATGTATTTTAATGCCCACGCGTGACATACGCTCAGTTTTGTAGGTCATGTTGCGCCGCTACGTGACGCGAAATTGTAATCGAGAACCGAAATTCTCGAATCAAAATGATCGTCACGTAATCTACTTGTCTCAGCCCTCAGCCCTCAGCCCTTGCGATATTTAAAGACATTGAATGCGCAGTAATTCCTCGCCAACGTTATTTCAAAAGTCTGGGATCAAATGTGAGTGGCACGGGGTCGTGGAGCGTCAGCAATTCTACTGCTGAAGGGTAGGCTGGGTTAATCAGATAGTTTGTTTCCCCTGGAGTTACGACGCTTGGAACTTCGAGTACCAGTGATTGCTGGCTTTTTATCCAATCATCTCCTATGGCTCGTGTGGACAATGGTGGGGGTGAAATTGTCCAGTCATCAGGTAAATCTCCATCTAGTACCCGTATTTGTTCTTCTGGGAATGTTAGCTGAAATAATACATACGCATCCCGGAGTATCTGTTCGTTCTCCAGATGAACCAATAACTCCAATTTGGCGAGGGATTGAGAGCTGGCCGTGTAAGCCACCGGTATGCCGCGACTATTCCAGCGCCCAGCAAATAGCCGGGCTCCGTCACCATTAAAGGCTTGCTGGGCGTGTTTCTGCTGGGTGATACGCCAAGCGGTGATGGCTGTCACGAAAAAATGCCATGCTCTAATCGGCCAATGAGGTCGGCCACTTCTGTGGTGCCAATAGCAGTGTCTGCGTATTGCAGAGGTGTAACACCGCCCAATGCTGTTTTCGGTGTGCGAAACCATTGCGCGGCTGATTCGGAATTCCCTTCAAATAAATCAACAGCATTTTGAAAGAGTCCGGCCAGGCGCACCAGACGATCCGATTCTTCGGGGTTCATCAATCCGTGTTTTTTTCGGCGCGCCAAGGTGCGTGTTTTAATCGTCGTCGCCTTGGCTAATTCATCGGAAGTGAGTTGCATCTGTTGTGCAAGACGGTGAAACGCGCTGACCTGCAAGCCTTGGTGAATCTCCTGGATGAGCTCCTGATTATCATTGGCCGGTATGCCCAGCAATAACGACAAGACGGGGCGCTGTCGAGTTGCGCGGCGAGTGGTCTTGTAAATTTTACTTTTCGCGCTGACATTACGTTTAGTCGTTGATGATGGTTTAGTCATGAAATGCCTTTCATTTATTGAAACGGCTTTCATGCGATCATGAACAGCCAATTGGCAGAGTATAGGGCGCCAATTGGCGAAATACTACACGTCTAGTCAAATAGCACCGAATTAACGGATGGGTCCGTGCCGGGTTAAACGTTAGCGTCACGTAGTGGCGCATCGTGACCCGTAATCGTAGGCATCCGCGTGGGCACACAATACGCGCCCACCCTACGGGTTGGGTGCAGCCCTCAGCCCTTCTCCGTTTTGGCTATGACGGGCTGTACAGTATCCACCCGGGCTTGTGGTGCCAATATGGCGCCAGCATGCTATGTTTGATGCAAAGGCAGGGGTAACCCCTGTGGAATGGAGGTGTTGCATGGCTCGTAGTGCAGAAAATTTGTTATCAGCCCTGCCTGATGAAAAAAGCGAATCCCGTCTTTCGGCGCGAGTGCCTTTGCGGGTCAAGGAAACCATTGAGTTGGCGGCTGAGTTGAGTGGGGCGACCGCTACCCAGTTTATGGCTCAAGCAGCGTACCATGCCGCCCAACAGCTCATTGAGCAGGAGCGCGTTGTACGCTTGAATCATAGTGAAACTCAGCGGTTTTTGGCATTGTTGGATAATCCGCCAGCGCCAACCGAGAAACTCAAGCTGGCAGTTGAGGCTTATAAACAATCCTCCCTGCATGTTAAGAATTGAGGCGCTAACAAAAGCGCACAAACGGCGATTGTTTGACTGTGGAAGTGAAGCACTTAATCGTTTTTTACAGCAGTTTGCGCGTCAACACGCAGAGAGGGAAATATCACGCACGTTTATATTGGTTGATGACGAGGCACCACTCGCTATATTAGGTTATCTAACCTTAACGGCTTGTGAAGTAGTGGCTACAAAATTACCGGAATCTCATCAGCATAAATATCCCCATCCTATGTCAGCCGCTAAGTTGGCGAGGCTGGCTGTCGCGAAAGACTGGCAGCGGAAGGAGTATGGAAAACTAATGCTTATAGAAACTATGCGCCGCACTTTAGCGGTAGGCGAGCACGTAGGACTTATCGGCCTGTTTGTCGATGCCAAAGATGTAAATGCTTCCGTTTACTATCAATCGCTTGGGTTTGTGGAGGTTGGGAATGATACCAATTCGCTATTTATGCCTCTAAAAACAATACGTGAGGCACTTGAGTGACTATCAATCTGGTGTAAATCAGAACAAGGGCGTTATCGGTGTTCTGTATCCGGACATTCACCGGAATGACGGGTGGATTGAAATGACGCAAGCGCACCCGGGTATGGATATATACCGGTTTGTGGCATTGCTAGCGTGTGCTTAGGGGGTGGGCTAGTGGCTAGGGATTAGTGCTGTGGGGCCAAGCACCTAGTCATAATCATTCCTCCCGTAGAAGGTCACGTAGCGGCGCAGCGTGACTACGAAAATCAGCCTGCGCAGATAATCCTTGAGCTCAGCCCTAACCCCCTCCAGCCCTAAGCCCTAAGCCTTTAACAGTCCTGTATTGCTTTAATACTCAATATCCAGTAATATTCGCCGCTCAAAATTCGGGTTGCTCTGCTGGTGTTCAGTTGGGGCAACAAACCTTGCTTCACCGTGTAGTTCTTTACTTTTTTAATTAAAGGGGAAAGGGCGGCGGGAGGCGTTAACCATAAGGAAAGCTCGTGAGACACTACGAAATCGTGTTTCTGGTCCACCCTGACCAGAGTGATCAAGTACCCGCTATGATCGAAAAATATAAAGCAATGATTGAAGATGACGGTGGCAGTGTGCATCGTATGGAAGATTGGGGTCGTCGCCATTTGGCTTACCCTATCAACAAGGTTCACAAAGCCCATTATGTGCTGATGAACATTGAATGTACTTCCAAATCGCTGGAAGAAGTCGAAACGGCTTTCCGCTTTAATGATTCCGTGATCCGCAATATGGTCATGCGCACCAAAGCGGCTATTTCTGATCCTTCGCCTTTGGCGCGCTCCAAGGAAGAAGAGTCACGTGACCGTCGTCCTGCTCCGGCAACTGAAGCAGCGGCGCCTGCCGCAACGGCAACACCGGCTGTAACTGCTGAAGCTACAACAACTGATGCAACTGCTGAAACTACAGCAACTGCAACTACAGAAAAAGCACCGGCCGCTGTTGCTGAAAAGCCTGCTGATAATGCTACTGGCGCAGAGGCTTAATAGCTCTTTTTGCCCGCTATTGAGTTAATTATGCGCTGTGCGCACAAACAGAATTGTTGAGAGGATAAGTGAATGTCACGTTATTATCGACGTAGAAAATATTGCCGCTTCACCGCGGAAGGCATTAAAGAGATTGATTACAAAGATCTTAATACCTTGAAAGCCTATGTTTCAGAATCCGGCAAGATTGTCCCTAGCCGTATCACGGGTACCAAAGCCAAGTATCAGCGTCAGCTGACTTCGGCCATTAAACGTGCTCGTGCATTGGCGTTGTTGCCTTTTAGTGATTCACACCAGTAAGTGAATCTACCGTTACCTGCCAAATGCGGCAGGTAACGGTACAAAGAATGAGTTTTATTTGAGCACTACTAGAATCATTACTAGAATCAGCACCATCACCACTACAGCACATTTACCAGCATCACCGACGGGCGGGATGAAATGAAGGCATTAGCCACTTTTATTCTGCGTGGGCCGAGTCAGGCAATTTTGGTGGCGGTTGGTACCGCTGTTCTGGCCATGCTGCTACCGCCATTGAGCGTTATCAGTGGTGCGGTGGTCGCTTTGGTGACGCTGCGTACGGGGGTACGTGCCGGTGCCCTGGTAATGTTGGGCAGCACCGTATTTGTATCGCTACTGGCCTATATGTCATTAGGCAACGTAGTGATCGGCGCAGTATTTTTAGCCATGCTTTGGTTGCCCTTGTGGATATTAGCCTGGGTATTACGAGAAATGCGCTCCCTGGCGTTGGCCACTTCTGTGGCGGGTATATTGGGCATTGTAGGCGTGTTGGTGACATATGCCATATTGGGTGATGTCGCGGCATGGTGGCAGCAAGTGCTGTTAACGATATTCGAGCCTGCGATGGAAGCGGGTGGTCCCTTGGCTGATCGTGAGTTAGTGACGTCCATCCTGGCTGATCTTTCTAAGATCATGACCGGGGTAGCCGCTGCGGGAATGGCACTGAATGCATTGATGTGCTTGTACTTGGCGCGTGCGTGGCAGGCACAGTTGTTTAACCCGGATGGTTTTCGTAACGAATTTCATGAGTTACGAATGGGGCAGCGTACCGCCATGGTGTCGATGGTTTTTATCGCCGTTTCATTATTGCCATTGGGTGGTTTTAGCCACATGGCCGGCGAAATTGTCATTGTGATCCTTAGTCTCTATGTGCTTCAAGGATTGGCATTGATTCACGCGGTGGTCGCCAGAAAAGCCTTACACAAAGCATGGCTGGTAGTGATGTATCTGGTAATGATGTTTGTATTGCCGCAACTGATGGCTTTAGTTGCCGTATTAGGGCTAGTAGATACCTGGGTGGATTTTCGCCACAGGTTTTGCCCAAAAGAAAATTAACGTATTTTTTCATCATCAAAATTATTGAATTAGAACTGAGGTAGGCGCAATGAACGTTATTCTGTTGGAAAAAGTGCAGAACTTGGGTGGTCTGGGAGAACAGGTCAGCGTGAAAGCTGGTTACGGCCGCAACTTTTTGATTCCACAAGGCAAGGCAGTGTCCGCTACCAAGGATAACGTCGCCAAATTTGAGGAACGTCGTGCGGAGCTGGAAAAAACCGCGGGTGAAAAATTAGCCGCTGCTGAAACCCGTAAAGCCAGTTTGGAAACGTTGGAAATCACCATTTCCCAACAAGCTGGTGACGAAGGCAAACTGTTTGGTTCCGTGGGAACACACGATATTGCCGCCGCGATTACCGCAGCGGGCCAGGAAGTGAGTCGCGCAGAAGTGCGTTTACCGGAAGGTGTACTGCGCCATACCGGTGAATTCGACGTCAATGTTGAATTGCACAGCGATGTGGTTGCAATTGTGAAGCTTAAGGTCGTTCCTGAATAAGGTCGTTCCTGAATTAAAGGGTTCATGAGTAAAATGGTTCCTGAGCAGAATAGTTCCTGAGTAAAATAGTCCTGAGTAAAAACTAAAAGTCATTTGCCCATGCCCCTTTATCAGCGGTAATGGGCAAGGCTTTGCGTAAGCGGCGGTGCTTTGATAAGCACCGCCGTTTTTCGTCCGGGTTTTTTTACTGGCGCACCTCAGAACTCAGTGGTTTCAACATCATTCTGGATTCAGAGTTCAAACTAAGCGTTCAAGGTAAGCGTTCAAGTTCAGAGATCAGGCGAGGCCTAGGCCGGAATGGCAGGCATCGTCGACAGCAGAAAAAACCACAGGTAATCCATAAACCTGCGTTGGTTTGGGCGCACAAATTATTTCCAAAATATTTAGCATTACCGGGATTCTCAACGCCCAATTTCCCCCCCATTCAGTTAACATGAGCAGACGATGCAAGAATTAGCTTATCCCCCCGACATGATGGATGCCGCCACTGAAGCGTTAAAAATGGCGCCGCAGTCCATAGAAGCTGAACAATCTGTGCTGGGCGGCTTGATGCTGGATAATGCGGCCTGGGACAAGGTCGCAGACCTGATTACGGAAGAAGACTTTTATCGCCGTGATCATCGTCTGATATTCCGCGCTATTGCAGCCTTACAGTCATTCAGCAGTCCTTGTGATGTGGTCACCCTCAAAGAATGGCTGGATAAAAATGAGTTGCTGGATGAAGCCGGCGGCCTGGCCTATTTAGGCACCCTCGCGAAGAACACCCCCAGTGCCGCCAACATCAAAGCCTATTGTGACATTGTGCGAAACCGCTCGGTGTTGCGCCAGCTGATTACCGTTGGTAACGATATCTGTGGCAGCGCCTACCAGACCGAAGGGCGCAGCACGGAAGAATTGCTGGATGACGCCGAGCGGGAAGTGTTTAAAATTGCCGAGCAGGGTGCGCGTGCGCAAAAAGGCTTTGTATCCATAAAAGATTTACTGGTAAAAGCCGTTGACCGTATTGATGAGCTGTTTCAGCAAGATAACCCTATTACGGGTGTCCCCACGGGTTGGTCTGACTTCGACGAGAAAACCTCCGGTTTGCAAAAGGGGGATTTAATCATCGTCGCAGGTCGCCCTTCCATGGGTAAAACCAGTTTTGCGATGAATATTGCCGAAAATGCCGCTATTCAGGCAAAAATACCCACTGCAGTTTTCAGTATGGAGATGCCTGGCGAGCAATTGACCATGCGTTTGTTGTCATCGCTGGGGCGTATCGACGCACACCGTATGCGTACCGGTAAGCTGGTGGATGAAGATTGGCCCCGGCTCACCTCGGCAGTGGGATTATTGTCGGAAGCACCGATATTTATTGATGATACGCCTGCGCTCTCGCCCAATGATTTACGTGCCCGTGCCCGTCGTCTGAAACGTGAACACGGCCTGGGCTTGGTCATTATCGATTATTTGCAATTGATGCAGGTCACCGGCACTACGGAAAACCGCACCAATGAAATCTCCGAAATTTCCCGCTCCCTCAAGGCCCTGGCCAAGGAGCTGGAAGTGCCAGTGGTTGCACTCTCTCAGCTTAATCGTGGTTTGGAGCAACGACAGGACAAACGGCCGATCATGTCTGACCTTCGTGAATCGGGCGCTATCGAGCAGGACGCCGATGTGATCGCATTCATCTATCGCGATGAAGTGTATAACGAAGACAGTCCCGACAAAGGCACTGCTGAAATCCTTATTCGTAAACAACGTAACGGCCCAATCGGCATGTCACGGTTAACCTTCAACGGTCAATTTACCCGCTTCGAGAATTACATTCACGATATCTATTCCGACGACGAAGGTTATTCCGCACCGGGCCATGGTGAATGAACCGGGCAGTACACGCGGTTATCGACCTTGCTGCGTTACGGCATAATCTGAAACGGGCGCGTACCGCGAACGCTGGCGCTAAACAATATGCGGTGATCAAGGCCGACGGCTATGGCCATGGTCTGGTGCCGGTAGCACGGGCAATGACAGAAGCTGATGGCTTTGCCGTCGCCAGTCTTGAAGAAGCGGTATTATTGCGCGAAGCTGGAATTACCCCGCCGATTCTATTGCTCGAAGGTTTTTTTCAGGCCGACGAACTACCCCTTATTCAACATCATCAGTTAGCGATTGTGGTGCATCACGTGGCACAAGTGGATGCATTGGAAGCGCTAAGTGCCAGCGGTGTTGAAACGCCCTTACCAGTGTGGTTAAAAGTCGATACGGGTATGCACCGCCTGGGTTTTTCAGTGGAAGAAACACCGCTAATCTGGGATCGTCTGTCGGCGTGCGCGGCGGTGGTCCAATCCCCACGTTTGATGACCCACCTTGCCTGTGCCGATGATTTTCAACATCCGGCGACGCTGGAACAACTTGCCCGCTTTAATAAATTATTGCCGGAGACGGATGCTGAATGCAGTGTTGCAAACTCGGCAGGGATTCTTGGCTGGATGGGCAGCCATGGGGATATCGACCGTCCCGGTATCATGCTCTATGGCGTATCACCCTTTATCGGCGAAACCGGCGCGAAGCGCCACCTGCTCCCGGTGATGACCCTGCGTAGCGAACTGATTGCCCTAAATGCCTGCCGTGAAGGCGATGCTGTGGGCTATGGTGCAACCTGGTATTGTCCTGAAGATATGCCGGTCGGAGTGGTCGCCATTGGCTATGGCGACGGTTACCCACGGCACGCGCCAGCGGGTACGCCTGTGCTGGTCAATGGCGTTGAGGTACCGCTCATTGGTCGAGTCTCGATGGACATGATTTGTGTGGATTTGCGAAAGCTGCCCAATGCCAAGGTGGGCGATGCCGTAATCTTATGGGGTGAAGGGCTGCCGGCGGAAACCGTGGCCGTTGCGGCATCTACTATTGCCTACGATCTCTTTTGTGGTGTTGCCGGGCGTGTGCCACGGCAGTATGTAGATGGGGAAGATCAGCATGGCGAAGGCTAAAGTCGCCTACGTGTGCAGTGATTGCGGTTCGGACTTTGTTAAATGGCAAGGGCGCTGCGACGACTGTGGCGCGTGGAATACCTTGTCGGAATTTCGCATCGGCAGTACTACTAGTGGCGGCAGCGGCAAGCCAAAGGCCGGGCAGTTTACAGGCTACGCTGGCAGTCTGTCTGAGGTCAAAACCCTGTCTGAAATTGACCTCTCCGATGTGCCCCGCATGAGCACCGGAGTGGAAGAACTAGACCGGGTGCTGGGCGGAGGGCTGGTACCCGGCTCGGCGATTTTGATCGGCGGGAATCCTGGCGCCGGTAAAAGCACGTTGCTATTGCAGGTATTGTGCAAACTGGCACAAACCCATACGGCGTTATACGTCACCGGTGAAGAGTCCTTGCAGCAGGTCGCATTGCGGGCGCAACGTCTGAGTTTGCCGACGGATAGTTTGCAAATGCTGAGTGAGACCAGTGTAGAAACCATTTGTGCCGTTGCCGAGCGACAGCAGCCCAAGCTCATGGTGGTGGACTCCATTCAGGTGATGAGCCACGCAGAAGTAACCTCCGCCCCTGGCGGCGTGACACAGGTACGTGAAAGCGCGGCTTACCTGATTCGTTACGCCAAACTCACCAATACGGTGCTGATTTTGGTAGGACATGTCACCAAAGATGGCAGCCTGGCTGGGCCCAAGGTGCTGGAGCACATGATTGACTGTTCCATAATGCTGGAAGGCTCCACGGATAACCGGTTTCGTACCCTGCGCGGGGTGAAAAATCGCTTTGGTGCCGTCAATGAAATTGGTGTGTTTGCGATGACGGAGAAGGGATTGCGTGAGGTGAAAAACCCCTCGGCCATCTTCCTTTCCCGTGCCGATGAAGCGGCCCCCGGCAGTGTGGTGATGGTGGTGTGGGAAGGTACCCGGCCTATTTTGGTAGAGCTGCAAGCCCTGGTGGATGACAGTAATTATGGCAGTCCACGGCGTTTGGCGGTGGGGGTGGATCAAAACCGGCTGTCCATGTTGATCGCCGTGCTGCATCGCCATGGCGGTATACAGGTGGGTGATCAAGACGTCTTTATCAATGTCGTTGGCGGACTCAAGGTCGTAGAGACCAGCGCGGATCTGGCGGTGTTGCTTGCCCTCATCTCCAGCTTACGTGACCGTGCCTTGCCAATGGATCTGGTGGTGTTTGGTGAAGTGGGGCTATCGGGCGAGATTCGCCCCGTGCCCAGTGGTCAGGAACGCCTCAATACCGCCGTAAAGCATGGATTTCGCTACGCCATCGTTCCTGACGCAAACGTTCCCAAGGGTGGGGTGAAAGGGATGAAGGTTATCGGCGTTAAAACGTTGGCCGCTGCACTTATAGCGATTGAAGAGATTGAATAATAGCCATTGAAAAGCGAAGCGGTCACTGTTTAGCGTCGCCCCGCCAAAATGGTGTTTCTGACAAGCCTGCTCGACATTGTCTTACTGGGAAAATGTTAAGTTAAGATGTAAAGCTATGGGTTTAATCCAAGGCTTTAACCCATAGATTTAACTAAAAGTTTTAACTCAAGGTTTTTAACTCAAGGCTTTAACCAAAAGTGTTAAACCAAAAGTGTTAAACCAAAACTTACCGCCTAAAACCCAAGTCGAGGTTCGTCTCAATCGCACGGTAAACGTTTAGTCGGATACACCTCAAACGTGCGATAACTCACTCAGTTCCCGGTCAAGGATATCGGAATCGCCAAGATTCAACTCGACCAATCGACGCAGGTGGGTAATGCTGTCCAGGTCGATATGCTCACAACGATAACCGGTATGGTCATCTTCGATGTGCATTACGGAGACTTCCATACGAATGGCCGCTTCCTGATTCCCAATTAACATCTCTATTAGGTAATGATCGCCTATTTTAGCCTGCCAACCTTTGGGGGACGTTGCCAAAATACCTTTTAGTGAGACATCGAGCAGTTGGCAATGCCAGCTGCCTTCAGCACTGACGAGGTGAATATCCGTATCAAAAGGAATGCGCGAAAACTTCCGTTTGTCATTTTTTAGAGGGTCGCGTAAATCGGTAGTGGTTTCCTGATTATCCATACTGGGTAAACCTTTTGCTGTTTTTGCTAAAAATAAGTGACTAATAAATGACTAATAAATTACCTATAGTTACAGGCTACTGCATATTGCCTAAATCGTAGCAGTTGTCATATATCGGCACAATTCGTAAAAGCTGGGTAATATCATTCCATATGGCTGCACTTAACTACTGCATTTAACTACTGTAAGGCACCAATAGTCAAAACTTATCGTGCATTCATTAAAACGAGTCAAGCCAAACCAAGCCAAACCAAGCTAAATCAAATAAAATAACGCCTATGGGTTAATATTAGTAGTTGAACAGTATTTAACCAAGGCGGTTTTCTTACCCCGACAGTAACGACGCAAATACGCCAAAACAAACCAGCGGTATTGTTGCAATGTTTTTCAAGCAGTACTGGCTGTACTGGCTAAGGCTCTGTTTAACCAGCCCAAAAGATATTTTTTCTGGCTGCTGTCAGCGGTAACAATTTCGGTATAACGCTTAATTTTTGCCAATGCAAATTTGGCGATAAACAAATCTTCATTAGCCACGTTAATGACGGCCAAAGATTGTGGGCCGATAATGCCATCGGCAGGGTTAATCTTAAGCGTTTGCTGGGCCAATTTACTGCCCGCATTGACTCCCATGTTGACGCTGACGTCGAAAATGGTTTCCGCGATGATTTGGGAGTGGATATCATTCCCCTTCACTTTATCCCAATAATCATGGCGGTAAATTTCTGTGGCCTGCTGCTCAGTCAGGCTACGGATGTCTATATTCGGATAGGCCTTCTGTGAAATACCATACTTGGTAGCACCCCCATGGTCCAGAGTGTCGTTAGTAAAAGTATCCCCACCTTCGTGTTGTAGTGTTTTAGTGATTGCGAGGGAAAAGTCTGCCATTAGTTTGCTCCTTCAAAGCTGATTGCAGAAATATGATGCCTACTGCCTACTGCCTACTGCCTACTGACTCATTCGTAACGTCTAAATCTCAATTGTTACGGGTACAGAGTGCGCCAATTATCAGAAAATGTGTAGTCTATATTG
>NVUB02000203.1 GCA_002401775.2 Ectothiorhodospiraceae bacterium | reverse complement strand
GAAAATTAACGTATTTCTGGATATCACCCGTAGTGAATTCCAGAAACAGACAAATAATGATCGTTTTACACCTTATTGGTAGCCTATTTAGCGATTTTTCCACTCGGTTTATGCAACTGTAAGGTTAAACCGCGTCGAGTTAAACCGTGCCTATGAGGACAACGGCGGGTTGCCTAGTCTTAGTATCAATATTAATTTATCAGGATATGGAACAACGTTAACGTTGAAAGCTATTAGGAAACAAGTAGATCGCTGCACGATAGCGACTGTTTTATTGTTGCTATTCCTACCTGTAATTAGTCTAACTCTACACAAAAATTAAAACTCGTTAATTATTACGGTCTTAGAAATTAGTGTGTTTTTTCCCTTGTACTGAGATGAGGTTTGGCTAGTATTACAGGTGAGTGTCGCTCTTGATTGGTCATTTGACCCAACTTGCGCAGCAAGGGGCTCATTGAATGACGCTGTTGTGTATTTCTGTTTTGAGCTGTTATTAACGTAGTAGTTCCTAGTACAGAGATCCTGATGCGTTACGTGAGCTGCCACTTGGACGCACGGTTCAAGACACAGGGCGATGCCGCACCGCCAAGCTGA
The DNA here is from genome assembly GCA_002401775.2 of Ectothiorhodospiraceae bacterium. Lineage (GTDB taxonomy): Bacteria > Pseudomonadota > Gammaproteobacteria > SZUA-152 > SZUA-152 > SZUA-152. The sequence goes on along the minus strand of NVUB02000203.1, from coordinate 17,642 downwards.
AAAACCGCTACTTGCTAATGCAAGGAGCGGTTTTTTTTGCACTGGCCATTTGTTCATTCCGAAATTTCTCGTTTGCAGTCGATGGCCATGTTCCAAATTCGGTATGGGTTCCCACGCAGCGCATGGGAACTAGGGAAAGAGGGGGAGGGGTGTGTTGACCGGGAAACGCAGGGGGGCGTATCCGTAATATTGAATGGGTTGTTACCCGATGTTTAAACCTAGAAAGATCAGTTGGGCGCGGAAAAGACATGCACCAAAAGTAGGCGCTCTTAGGCGAGATATTGCCAACAGTAGGTGCTTTAGGCAATGTGCATAGTGAATTCAAAAATTGCGTGGTCACCTTATTGGTGATGAGCAAGTTTTTGAATTTTCTAGGTGTATGAAGAGATTGTGTGGGTTTCCGTGTTCCAACTGATTTTTCTAGGTTAAAGTGCCTCTCGTGTTGGTATTGCTGGCATACGTTGGGTCAACCGGTCTTGTTTTATGCCTAATCTGTCCGCGTAGATAATGGTATATGCCAGTACGTTGGTGACGTACTCTCGTGTTTCTTTAAAGGGGATTGATTCAATCCAGCGGTCTGCATCCAAAGAAGCATTCTTGGGTAACCAGCCTTTGATGCGGCGAGCTCCGGCATTGTAAGCTGCCGTGGCAAGCACGGTTTGACCACTAAAGCGTTTTAACATTTTACTCAGGTATTTTGTGCCGAGTGCGATATTGGCATCGGACTGGATTAAACGCGATTTTCCCCGGTATTTTCTGGGCATGTTACGGGACATCGATTTTGCCGTTGAGGGTAATAATTGCATAAGGCCAAGCGCTCCTTTTGGCGAGCGGGCATCTTGTACAAAAGCACTCTCTCGACGGATGACACCGTAGGCCCAGGCGGGGTTTATATTGGCTTGTTGTGAGTGGTTTAGCACCTTATCCTGAAACAACAACGGGAAGCGCAGGGCAACGTCATCTCGCTGGTCAGTGCTTGCCATGGTGAGAATAGATTGCTCTGCCCATCCCCAATGTTGCGCGAGTTTAGCGGCGTTAACACGATCCTGGTTGGATAAACGCTGGGTTGCTTTTCGCCATTCCCGGCGGGCCTGGGTCATCCGGTTTAAATGCAGAAACTCACGGGCGCGTAACATACCGTTTTTCTGGCCGATCTCGAACAACTCTCCTGCCGATAAATGGTGTGGGCGGTCAGCCATGACGTAGGGCAGCCCCAATTTATCTGCCGCGAGAAATCCATAGTAACTGCGGTGTTGCGCCAGCGCCGTGTAATGAGCCATGGCCGTGGTGGTTTCCTGTAGCTCGTCATTCACGCGGGCCCGCCAGTATTGCCACCGATCAGTGATCTGTTGTTTGGTGGTGAGCGCATTCAGTGCGGTTAACGCCAAAGACCATTCAGACTGTCGTAAGGCTGAACGAACCCGCCATTCACTGGCGACGTTGGAGAGGTATTTAACGGGAATAATGGAAAACCAGGCTTCGGCTCCAGGGCGTTGTTTTCGGGCAAGTGAGATGGCAAATGATTGCAGCATCGCGTATTGCTCTTCAGTGTTGACGGGATGTTTTGCGGTAACAGCAAACCATATGTCAGCGGCGATTTGTGGCGATTTCCGCGCCAGGCGTTTGATCACATTGTTGAATATCAATGGTGCCATCGTGTGTTGACTGGCGAAGATACGTTGTTGATGTTTATCAATGAGGTGAGGCTTTCGATGCAGCTTAACCCACAAACGCGCCAGCCATTGCTCTTTATTGGGCAGTGATTTCACCAAATATCGCGCTAGCGTCCGGTGGCCTGTCGTTAATGCAAGATTCATCCGCTGCCAGACCAGTTCTGTGGTTTGTTTGCCCGCATTTTTCCAGGGTTTAAAAACCCGGTCACAACTGCGGGGCTGGGACTTGCCTGTTAACCATAGTTTTTCAATGCCGGCGTAGGCCGTTTCGGTTTGTTCGGTATTCAGCAAGGCGCGCATGTAGCTGCATTGTAAACGCACATTTCTCTGTGGTGTGTAAAAATCCAGAAATTGCTGCCAGCGTCCTTGTCGTGCCTTGAGTTTCAGCCATTTATTTCGCAAAAAACCGGCGATGGGTAATGCTTCGTAGTCGCTTAAAAATTGTCGCATGTCGTCAGGTGATACCGTGTGCAGACGATTTTTAAGCTCCTGGTAACGTAAATAGGGATATAAAGGATAGTCAGTGAGGGTTGGCAGTAATGCGCGGTATTGACTTGTGCGACGTAAGCGCAATGCCTTTTCCGCTTGAAGGAACCGTTCTCGCTGAGCGGAAAGCTCATCTGCTTTGAAGTTCACTATACGCTGTATAAGACTGCGTTCCTGTTTTGCGGTTGGACCCGTTGGAATGGATGATGAAACCGCATAGGCACCTGAGGAGAAAGCCACCATCAGGACAAGGCTGTACCGTGTTATCGGTGCTATCCGTCGCAACCAGGATAAACAACGTACGGCTTTTGGGGTGCGTAATCTTTTCATGGGTTAATTGCCACTCTTGAGGTGAAACTGCCCGATACGTATTTTCTGATTAGCCATAGTGTTTCTGCGTTGTTTTTCGTTGCTTGTGGAGAGTTTAGCGGTCGCGCATGACGGTGCTTTTAATATCATTATGAGGCATGTTCAACAAAATTGAATAAGTTACTCAAAATGTTGTACTGTTATTGAGCTAATGGATTGATTATGCTGGAGTTAACCGCAAAAAACACGCGCTTGTGAACGGATTGTTATCTTTAGCGATAAAAAAATGTCTGGCGGTATTCATTCTGAGGCGATAGGTGGTATCAGGGAGTCGTCACGTAAACTTATGGTGAAACAGGTTGTCGTAGAAAATCACTGTTGTTGTAAGTTGTTGTTGTAAGTTGTTATAAGCAACGCTGTTGTCAATAACCATCGCTCAGAATCATACTACAGGCTACTGTTGTAAAGATTGTACATTCACTTTCAATAATGACGCTCATCAGCAAGGCACCTATTTTCTGAATTACTCATGCAAACATTGATTTCCCACCCGGCCTTTCAATCCGCCCTCGCACCCTTTGTTGTAGCGGTGTTGATGGTATTGGCAGTGACTCGATTTCGACCAGACTTGTCTTCGCAGTGGCTTGGGCTGGCGATTTTGGGTGGTTTTCTCAGCACGGTATTGCTAACCACCGGCCTCAGTATTTGGCCAGTAACGTCGACACAAAAGTTAATTTTTAGTGCGCTGACATTACCGGTCTTCGTCATTTTAATGGAATGGCTGTACCGTCTCTTAGCCGCTAGGGTATTACCGGGTGAGTCTGTTAAAGGGCAGTTTTTCATCACTATTTTTCTACCCGTTGCATTACTTGTGGCCGCTCAATGCTGGATTATTTGGCCGGTTCTGATGCGTCAGGAATGGGCCGATGCATGGCCTATGGTACTCAGGGTTACAGGTTATGTGGCTGCCATTGGCACAATATTTTTAGGGTTGGGGCGATTACGAGAACCTGAAAAAAAACTCGCTCAAGGGGTTAGCATATTGGTGTTAGGGCTGGGAACCGGCATAACCTGTTTACTGGTGGCCACCGCATTGTATGCCCAACTAGCGTTTGCCATTAGCGCATCGGTTGGCGGTTTGTTATTGATGACATTATTCCCCTGGTGCCGCATTGCTCTTGGGCATGTGGCATCTTTCGGGCTGTTTGCCGCCGCTGTTCCTTTAGCCTTACTCGGCGCTTCCGCCACTGTATATGCGCAACCCCATCTACCATTCTGGGCTTTGCCTTGCCTAATGGCTATTCCCTTATTGGCCTGGTGGCCGACAATCCGGGTTTCTGACCCATGGTTGAAGGTGGTTGTAACCCCTTTATTGGCTTTTATCCCGGTTATTCCCGCTATCTGGTTAGCGTGGCGTGCGGGTGGCCCTGTTAGCTTTTAGCATTGAGATTTCACCCTGTTATCAACATAAACTACCATAACTAAAAAAAGGAAAAATGATGAAAAAAATGATCTTGCTTGCCGCTGTATTACTGTTACCCGTGACAGGTTGGGCGGCGTCGTACACCATTGACCCACAACATACATACCCAAATTTTAAGATTAATCACTTGGGGTTTTCAACGTTGCATGGGCGTTTTGGTAAAACCAGCGGTTCACTGGAAATGGACTTGGCGAAGGGCACTGGCTCGGTTGAAATTGTGATTGATGTGGCATCTATTAATACCGGCTTCAAAAAACGGGATGACCATTTGCGTTCCCCCGATTTTTTTAATGCCATTGAGTTCCCGGAAATACGGTTTACATCAACAAAGGTCAGCATTAACGGCAAAGCTGCGACGATAGTGGGTGACCTGACCATTATGGGCGTCACTCGCTCCGTTACTCTTGATGTAAGCAGTATTCATTGCGGCGTACACCCATTCAGTAAAAAAGATGTTTGCGGCTTTGATGCAACAACGGAATTTAATCGGTCGGATTTTGGGATTAAATACGCTTTACCTGCTGTTGGTGACAAGGTGAAACTTGATATTGAAATGGAAGCAATTAAAAAGTAAACAATTTTACCGTTAAGCCGTCAATAGCGTCTTCAAATGAGTATGGATACAAAGGGAGCTGTGGCATACTCGGTATCGAAACGTGATATCCAATGGAATTTGGGTATCACGTTTATGTTTGATGGGTAATAACTTGTCGGGTTAAACTAGACGCTACTTTCCATTAGACTTTTCAGACTGGTAATTTAGAATGTGGCCACGCTCAAAAATAACCCTTTTTTCGAGCATGTCACAATAACGAGTTATTGTATGACCATTATGTTTAAAGTTAGTATAAAAATGGTCGATAGGACGCTTGGTAACCCCGACATTCAGGGTAGGCCGGAGGAGTATCAGTGGTGTAATGCGGTTTTTCTACTGATGTTTGAGAATGAATAATTGAAGTTGTAAAGTTGATAGTTATGCAGTTAATGGCCAAGAACTAACAAGTGGAGAACACGAATGCCAGTTTCATCTGACGTATCAGCGGATGCTAATACGGTTACCATCAAGATTAGTGGCAGGTTTGATTTTGCTGTCCAAAATGAATTTCGTGACTGTTATTACAATTCCAGCCCCGGCGAAAAAACCGAATTTTTGATTGATATGAGTGGCGCTAATTATATGGATAGCTCTGCTTTGGGGATGCTCCTGATGATGCGTGAGTATCTCGGTGGTAATACCGCTAAAATCAGTATTACCAACTGTTCACCGGATATTAAAAACATCTTGACGGTCGCCAATTTCCAAAGCCTTTTTAAAATGAGTTGAATTTTGCCTGCTTCAATTGTCACGATAACCTGTGCAGTTATAGGGGTCTGTAAACTGGCCAGTCCATTTTATAGCCCTGCTTTTGTTACTGAAACACAGGTAAGCAATATGCGTGCTTTTGAGGTTGTAGTTCCCTGTCTTTTATAGCCCATAAAATTTCATGATTTAATGGGCCTCCAACTGTGACTGCTAACGATAATTTGGCACATAAAGTGCTCGTTGCGGATGACGATATCCCTAATCGTCTTATTCTCCAAGCTATCCTCGAAAACCAAGGCTTCACGGTTTTGCTCGCTGATGATGGCGTGCAAGCGGTCGAGGTATTCTGTCGGGAGCAGCCAGATTTAGTCCTGATGGACATTAAAATGCCCAATATGGATGGCTACGAAGCGACTCAACGCATTAAAGCGATTAATGCCGATACCTTTGTTCCCGTTATATTTCTGACCGCAACCACTGACAGCGAAGGTTTGGCGCGTTGCGTGGAGTCCGGTGGCGATGATTTCCTGACAAAACCCTATAATCGTGTTTTGCTGCGGGCCCGAATTGATGCGTTATTGCGAATACGTGAAGTCTACAACACGGTTCAACAGCAACGAAATGAACTGGCCAGTCACCAAAAACGGCTTGATCGGGAAAGGCAACTGGCGAAACGCCTGTTTACCAACATACTGGAAACCGGCGCCTTGGATATGCCTTTTGTGCAATCCATGTTGTCCCCTATGTCTCTTTTTTCGGGTGATATTTTAATTGCGGCCGCGAAACCCTCGGGTGGGCTCAATGTCCTGCTAGGTGATTTTACCGGCCATGGCTTGGCCGCCGCGGTGGGCGCATTACCGGTATCAAGTGTGTTTTACGGTATGACGGCAAAAGGTTATTCCATTGCCGAAATTGTGACTGAAATTAATCTCAAACTGAAAGATATTTTGCCAACGGATATGTTTTTGGCGGCTTGCCTTATCGACATCAACCCTGGCAGCCATACCTTATCCCTTTGGAATGGTGGCATTCCAAAGGTGCAGATTTACGGTGAAAAAGAACAAAAAATTATTCATACCATTGAACCACGCCACCTTCCCTTAGGCATTGTCGGTGAAGAACACTTTAATCGGCGCATTGATGTACTCGAAATGCGTCAGGGAGACCGGATATTTATTCATTCAGACGGTATTACTGAAACGGCTAATTCCGCTGGAGAGATGTTTGGGCGTGAGCGCCTGGAAAATATTTTCGTTGACAATAAAGACTCCGAAAGTCTTTTTATTGATATTCATACCGCGCTGGTTAACTTTCTGGCAGGCGCCGATCAGCAGGATGATATGACGCTGGTCGAAATAAAATATGACCAAGAGCAACTGGAAAAAACCGTTCAGCATGACAGCGAGCATGGAAAACATGCAATGCAATCCCCCTCCGCATGGCGTCTTTCGATGGAGTTGGGGGCAGAGTTAATGTGTCACTTTGACCCCTTGCCTTTGCTGATTAAATCCGTGTGCGATATGCAGGGGTTTCGAGGTCAGCGGCAGCAATTGTATACCGTGTTTTCGGAATTATTCTCAAATGCCCTGGATCACGGGATCCTAAATCTTGACTCAAAACTGAAGCAAACCGCTGATGGCTTTGCCAAGTATTATATGGAACGTGAGTCTAAAATGGAGAACTTGTCAGAGGGTGTTATCACGGTAGACATTACCCACCAGCCCAATGAAGACGGTGGATTATTGACGATCAGTTTTGAAGACAGTGGTGAAGGGTTTGATTATACCACCGACACTCTCAGCCTTGAGAGCAATGTTGGTCATTCAGGCCGGGGTATTCAATTGCTGAGGTCGCTCTGCGACGACGTGACGTTCGAGGGGCGCGGCAATATTGTTCAGGCCACCTATCAATGGACCAATAAATAGGTTTCATTGGTTTTATCTGCATTTTTCAATGACACTTTCCTCGCGTAAAGTCCTGCTATATAATATAGTGAAATTCTAATATAGCCATATTTGATGCCCAATGCGGCTGTCGTGAAAGGGGAAAATGTGAATCTCAAGGTTGTTGTAGAAACAAATGCTTACTCCATCAATATCCCCGATGATGTGTCGGAGCAAGGTGAGTCTTTTTTTGCAAAGATGGATGAAGACATGGCCAAGGGGTGGCAAATGGATCGGCAGTGGATAGAATCACCCACGATTCAGCAGCGATGCCAGATTGCCGCGAGCCGTATCGCCGATGCTCTTGAGTCCAATAATGAAACGTTAGCCTATCTGATGGCGGGCTATATTCTCAAACATATGCCGTCAGTTAATGAAGTACACATCGACACCGAAGGCGAAATGTTGGAAACGCGCTTTATCAATAAATAGGGCGCGTTGATTGAAATTGCTATTCTACGAGTGCTCTGACAATGAACTTATTAAGCAAGGAACTTAAGCAAGAGGCCCTGGTAAGTGAGTCTGAGTGCTTCAGTGTTGAAATTAAAAGCCTGACCGTATTACCGCCGATGTAGATCCGCCATGCCGTTTGTTTGACATCCTTTGTTACTCATCAAGACAATTTTCTGACGGTTAATTGTGAGAGCGATTTATCCGTCGATCTCCGTTGATGTGCTCTGGGTACGATATTCGTCGCTCAACCAAATAACGCCTGTCTTCGGTTACCAGCGTCCCATGACTGTCCACATAGGGAAAATCAAGCTGACACTGCCAGCTGCGGCGGTCTTCTCCCATCCGACGATCTGTTGGCTGGCGTCTCTCCTGAAACCTTTCTAGCATTTCTCATACCTCTTATTTATTTTTTTGGACCGAAATATAGTAGGGCACGAACTGCTCGAACTGCTCATGCGAGTGTTAGGTATCCGGTGTATAACAGTAAGAAGCAAAATATATGCCAAAAATCATAAGGATATACGGTGAAGCTATTAAGGGTTGAAAGTAAGGGTTGAAAGTGTCAAATAACCACCAAACGTTAATGGTCGTTTATTCTAGTGGAGATTGTGGCCAATTACTGCCCATGCTTCAAATGCAGGACAGATAGCCTTAATTTGCAACTGGCCGAAAGAGTAATCGACATAGCAAAGTTTGTATTTTATTTGAGTAAAACCTGGTTGATTTCACCAAATCGGCGTAACCAGGGAGACCATTTGCTAAATTCTGCCGGTAAAGCTTTGCGGGCAATGTCTGCTTTTTGGTAGCTCGAAAAAGTCCCGTAGATTAAGTTGTGCCACTCTACACCTTCTTTATCTTTGCTTTTAAATTGCACCATGCGTTGCTCTAATTGTGCAGAAGCGGCGAGCTTTAACAACCAGTCCATGTCTTTGCTGCGCGCGAGCTGGATAGTGTAATGGCCGCGTTTTTGTTTTTCGATCCATTCCAGCCTCTTCGTTACCGGGTTGGCATGGTAGGGAGCATGTGCGATTGCCGTGTTCTTGGGTTTTGGTTTAACAACGACTGGGCGACTTTCCAATAATGCCAATGATTCAGTGGCGCTTTTTACCCCTTGTCGTGAGGCTATTCGCCACCAGTATTTTGCCTCTTCAATGTCCTTTTTTAAGCCGCGGCCTTCGGCATACATACGGCCAATATTGTATTGAGCAAAAGAATACCCGCTGTCAGCAGAATCCCGAAACCAGGCGGCAGCGGCTTTGTAATTTCGTCGTATGCCCTCACCATTTTCATACAAAACCGCAAGGTTGTTTTGGGCGATAGCGTGTCCCTGTTTCGCCGCCTTCATGTACCAGGTGAAGGCGGTAATGATATTTTTCTCCGCACCATTACCGGTGTGATACATCCATGCCATAGCGGCCTGAGCTTTGGCATAGCCATTGTCAGCCAGGGGTTGCCAAGCTTTAAAGGCAACGTCGTATTGACCAAACATAAATGCCATACGGGCGCTGCCATAGCGTTGCGCAATCAGATTGTCGGGTAAAGCATCTTCATCAATATCATCGTCGTCGCAGAAATCAATGTCGGAATAGGGATTATCTTCATCAGGATCAATGCCAAGCAGAATGTCCTCGAGGGACATTTGTGTAACGTCAATATCCGTGTTGGCTAATGTGAGGCTCGAGTTGAACAGCAACACCGGGGCTATCAAAACCAGAGTTATCAAGTATTGGCTAATCAATAGAGGTCGCTGGGGGAATAAAAAGGAAAGTAATTGCATTGGTAATAGTAATTTGTCTTAGATTTCCAGAAAAAATATTTGTAAGAGTACCAGTATTGATTAATTCGGCTTAAACATCAGGGTCTTTAGCTTATACGCGACAGATACACGACAAGAGTCGTTATTTTTTATCTGACAGAGGCTCTTCAGCGTTCCCAGGTAAATTGGCAGGAGAAAATGATAGTAACAAATCGGCCATTCGATAAGAGGTACTGCAAAACGTGATTCTAACACGGACTTTGCCATTTTGACCGACAAAATGGGCGCGTCCTCACTTGTGAAGAGTGCACCAACCTAGGACGTCCCTGATGAGAGCAGGAAATATTGTTAATTGAGTAAATATTGGAAAATGACAGAAATTTTATTTGGCTCCCCAGCCCGGACTCGAACCAGGGACAGGCTGATTAACAGTCAGCTGCTCTACCAACTGAGCTACTGGGGAATGGTCTTGATCAAGCGGGGCGTATGTTAACCGCGAGTCTGTGTTTGGTCAACAGCTATTCACGTTTTCAGTGCTGTTATTTTTCATTTAGCAGTATTTATGGTCTGTTCGATGCGATTCAGGGCCGTTGATAGGTTTTCCAGGCTGGTCGCAAAGGACAGGCGCAAGTAACCCGGTGCTCCGAAGGCCGATCCGGGGATCACCGCAACCCCTGCCTTTGTGATGAGATGCTCGGCGAAGGCGAGGTCATCGGAAAGCCCCAATAACGCCATCGCTTCTTGACAGTTCGGGAAGCTGTAAAAGGCACCTTGCGAGGGCAGGCACTGTAAGCCCTTAATCCCATTCAAACGATCCACTACATACTCGTGGCGCTCTTTAAAGGCACTCACCATGGTTTGGATGCAGGACTGGTCACCGTCCAATGCTTCCTGTGCGGCGGCTTGTGAAATGGAACTGGGGTTTGAGGTGCTTTGTGACTGAATTTTTTTCATCGCCTTGATGAGCCAGCCGGGCCCACCAGCGTACCCAATCCGCCAGCCGGTCATTGAATAGGCTTTAGACACACCGTTAAGTACCACAGAACGCTCAAGCAATTCAGGGCAAAGGGTGACGATGTTGGCAAAGGGTTCGTCGTGCCAGGTAATGTGCTCATAGATATCATCACTCATCACGATGACTTGCTCGTGTTTTGCCAGCACCGCCCCCAGTGCCTTCAGCTCAGCGTGGCTGTAGGTGACACCGGTGGGATTAGACGGGCTGTTCATGATGACCATGCGCGTTTTCGGTGTAATCGCCGCATCGAGCTGCGCAGGAGTTATTTTAAAACCGGCCTTGATGTCGGCTTCAATAATAACCGGTACGCCTTCCGCCAAAATCACCATGTCAGGGTATGACACCCAATACGGTGCAGGAATTATCACTTCGTCGCCAGGATTGAGCAGCGCCTGCGTCAGATTAAAAAAACTGTGCTTGCCGCCGCAGGACACCAAAATTTGCTCAGGGGAATAATTCAGCTGGTTATCACGGGCAAACTTACGCGCCACCGCCGCTTTGAGCTCCGGGGTACCATCAACGGCGGTATACTTTGTCTGTCCGGCATCAATCGCCGCAATGGCCGCTTTCTTGATGTGGTCAGGTGTATCGAAGTCGGGTTCACCGGCGCCGAGGCCAATAATATCCTTACCCGCCGCCTTTAGGGCCTTGGCTCGCGCCGTGATAGCGAGTGTCAGGGACGGTTGTATATTTTGAACGCGTTGTGATAAATGCTCAAATGACGGTTTACTCAATCCGGACTCCTAAATTATCTGATACAACAAGTATCAGGCACAAATTTCTCATATTGCGGTAATATACTCGATTGGACTTCATACAATAAAGCGTCATGAACAAAAGATTTGAACTGAATTCAGAATTTGAGCCCGCTGGCGACCAGCCAGCCGCCATTAAAGCGCTTATCGAAGGCATTAAAGATGGCGAGGCTGCACAGACTTTACTCGGCGTCACAGGCTCCGGTAAAACCTTCACCATTGCCAATGTTATTCAGGCTATTCAACGGCCTGCGTTGATTATGGCCCCCAATAAAACATTGGCAGCCCAGCTTTATGGGGAGATGAAGGAATTTTTCCCACACAATGCGGTGGAATATTTCGTGTCCTATTACGATTATTACCAGCCGGAAGCCTACGTGCCCTCGTCAGACACCTTTATTGAGAAGGATGCCTCAGTCAACGAGCACATCGAGCAAATGCGGCTTTCCGCCACCAAAGCCTTGCTGGAACGTAAGGATGTCATCATCGTCGCCACGGTGTCTGCCATCTACGGCCTGGGTGATCCTGAGTCGTACATGAAGATGTTATTGCACCTCTCCCGCGGTGAGACCATTGATCAGCGCAAAATTTTACGACGACTCGCCGAACTGCAATACAAACGCAATGATGTCGAGCTTCATCGTGGTACCTACCGGGTGAGGGGGGATGTTATCGACGTGTTTCCCGCCGATTCTGACCGGGCAGCGGTCCGTATTGAGCTGTTTGATGACGAAATAGACAGTTTGTCGTACTTTGATCCACTCACGGGGGAAATGCTGCAACGTGTACCCCGGCTCACCATTCATCCCAAAACACATTACGCCACACCGCGCGCCAAAGTGCTGGAAGCCGTGGAGAAAATTAAAGAGGAGCTTCCAGAACGCCTGGAATTTTTTTACAAAAATGACAAACTGGTCGAAGCCCAACGGTTGGATCAGCGCATAAAGTACGATATCGAAATGATGCTAGAGCTGGGATACTGCTCCGGCATCGAAAACTATTCGCGTTACCTGTCCGGGCGCGAAGCAGGGGAGCCGCCGCCAACACTCATTGATTATTTGCCTGCGGATGCATTGATGATTCTGGATGAGTCCCATGTCACCATTCCGCAGATCGGCGGCATGTACAAGGGTGACCGCTCACGAAAGCAAAACCTCGTGCAATATGGTTTCCGTTTGCCGTCGGCATTGGATAACCGCCCACTGCGCTTTGATGAATTCGAACGCATGATGCGCCAGGCGATCTTTGTCTCCGCCACACCTGCCGTTTATGAAGCCGAAAATTCAGGAGCGGTCATTCATCAAGTGGTTCGCCCTACGGGCTTGTTAGACCCCGTAATTGAAGTACGCCCGGCCAGTACCCAGGTGGATGACCTCATGTCCGAAATTCATAAACGCGTCAAAATCAACGAACGAGTGCTGGTCACCACACTCACCAAACGCATGTCCGAAGACCTGACCGACTATCTCGGTGACCACGGTATACGGGTGCGTTACATGCACTCAGACATCGAAACCGTAGAGCGCATGGAAATTATTCGTGACCTGCGCTTAGGCGTATTCGACGTACTGGTGGGTATCAACCTACTGCGGGAAGGGCTGGATTTGCCAGAAGTATCACTGGTGACGATTTTAGACGCGGACAAAGAAGGTTTCCTGCGTTCCGAACGCTCACTCATCCAGACGATTGGCCGCGCCGCTCGTAATGCCAACGGCCGCGCCATCCTCTATGGCGACAAAATCACCCGTTCCATGCAAGCCGCCATTGACGTCACTGAATCCCGTCGCATTAAACAGCACGCCCACAACGAGCTGCATGGCATAACACCGACCACCATCAAGAAAAATGTCGCCGATGTCATGGAAGCTGGGTTCAGCAAGAACAAAACAGGTGAATACGCCAAAGTTGCAGAAGAAGCCATACACTACGCCGCCATGAAACCGGCGCAACTGGCGCGTGAAATCGTTGAGCTGGAAAAGAAAATGTACCAACACGCACAAGATCTCGAATTTGAAGAAGCCGCACGGGTGAGAGACCAAATAGCCCGCGTTCAAGCCAGTGCCATGGGCATGGACGAAGCCAAAGTGGTGTGAAAATGGGGTGAAAAAGCCCCCTAAATAACGATTTGTTTCAAATGCCCCTTGTCTCTTCCCGTCGGTTTGGGTAAAGTGTGCGGCCTTCAGGCGCGTAGCTCAGTTGGTTAGAGCACCACCTTGACATGGTGGGGGTCGCTAGTTCGAATCTAGTCGCGCCTACCACTTTTTCTTCTTTAGAATTAGTGGCTTATCCTGAAGTATTTTCCATGACTATTCGTCTCTCGTTCAAGACAACAACTTTACATCGTCTGTCGTTCATGACAACAATAATACCGCTAGCATATAAACGCCGTACAAACGCCCAAAATCCGCGAGTCGGATAATAGGGCGGGTTTAAGACCTGCCCAATAAAGTCAGTCGCTACGCTTGATTCTATCTAATAATCACCATTCACCCACACAATATTCTCGGCCAGCGGTCATGCACGGCGTCTTCTTGTTGTGGTTCTACGGTGACGACATAGAGTCGTTGTTCCTGGTTGTAACGCGCGACTAGTCTTTGTACCCATTGGCCTTTGGTGAGTTCGTACCAGTGGCTACGGTTTTCAATATCTTTTTCCATAAAGCTTAATATGTGTAATTTGACGGGCCTTGGGAACCAGCGGTCCCAGCGTCCGGCGTATACAGACTCTAACCGTGCCCAGCCGCCTAACGGTAACTTTCCGATTTGGTGCGGTCGTCGTCCCCAGGGCAATAGCGGGTGGTCGCCGTCGCGGGTTTTTACCGGTAGCACGGCTTTGGGGTTGGGGAAAAAGACTCGGATGTCCTGGCCTTTGTGGCTGTAATATACTCCGCCGCACATGATTTATTGCTCCTCGTCGTCATGAGGGGCTGACTGATGCGTATCCGCTTCGGCGTCCTGTATGGTTTGCCGATGCCCATAGGGTTTCCAGGCCGGTGCGATGACGTTGGGCATGGTAGAGCGGTTCAATAGCCGGGCAGGGGCGAGGGTGAATTCTCCATAGCGGTTATTGATATTGTCCATTGTGGCATTGGTGGCGGCCGTTTTTTCTTTGTGATTATCGTCGTTGTTTTTGTTGTTATGTGCGTAGTTACGTGCGTAGTTATGTGCAGAGTTACTTTTGCTATTTTCCTTTTTGTTATTACCGCCTGGTGTCACGTCTTCACTAAACATTTCTAACGGCCCATTCATGGGCCGTGGGTCTTGTGCGGTGACTTGCACTTGATGTATCCCTTGCCCTTGCCAGCAGGCATTTATCACGTTTTTACAAAGCCGTATGATGACGCGACCATCTTGCGTGGGTAACACGCTGCGCGCTTTACTGCCGATCCATCCTTCCCGGCTGTTCAGGCCGATGGAAAAAGTTTGCGCCACCATTGCATGACGCCGCAAGCGGGCGGCGATTTTTTCACTCATGTGTAAAAGGTAAGTGTCGATGACTGCGCGGTCTTTGGTATTGGGCGGCATAACCTTGCCATGGCCGATGGTTTTGGGCGCGGGCAGGGTGAGTTGTAATGGCTCAGGGTCTGCGCCTTGCTCCATGTACCAGATTCTTCGGCCGGGGTTGCCAAAACGCTGTGCGAGTGCACCAATAGGTAGGTGCTCCATGTCTCCACAGGTAAAAACCCCTCGGTCGGCGAGAAATCCGCCGATGCCTTTGTTAATGCCGCAAAGGTCGGTAACGGGTACATCATGCAGCCGTGTTTTTGCTTCCCAGGGAAGGATAACGGTCAGACCGTCGGGCTTGTTGAGTTTGGCGGCATACTTGGCGGTGGTTTTGTCGCCGCTTACACCTACGGAGCAGAGAATACCGGAGGCTTTAAACACAGTGTCTTTTGTGAGTTGGGCAATGTGCTCTGGGGTGCCGAGTAGTCGTTGGCAGTGCGTGACATCCAAAAAAGCTTCGTCTACGGAGAATACTTCGACATCCGGTGTAATGTTTTCCAATGCCAGCATAATGCGCGTTGACACAGCAGCATAGCGCCCCGGCCGTGCTGGAGACTGAATTAATCCGGGGCATAATTGGCGGGCCTCTTTCAATCGCATACCCGTTTTGATGCCGCTGGCGCGCGCTTCATAAGAGCTAGTGATAATGCAGGTGCTGGTTAAACCATTGGTAATGGCCACGGGGCGGCCACGCCACTCGGGGTTGTCTAATTGCTCAATGGAAGCAAAAAAGGCATTCATATCCACCAGAATGATAGCACGATCCCAAAAAGTAGAAGTGCTATTGATTATGGTTACTGCTTGTCGTTAGGTGTGTGTAACGTGCTTTTAGGGCGTACATACTGCTGGTACACATGAAAAGGTTATCCTTTTCTACTGACTCATTAATAAGTTGTGCTGGGTGGTTTAAGTGCTAAGTGCTAAGTGCTAAGTGACAAGTTTACTGTTGCCCTGTTAACTTTTTTCGTCATTCCGGTGTATGCCCTCTGGGGCATAAAGGCCAGAACCCAGAATGTTGGCAAAACCACTTAATCCCAGTCTCTATGTCCCAAAGGGTATCCGCCGGGATGACGGGGGTAAATATTGGTATTTGTCATTTTTAAACCTGTGCTATTCGGGGTCGGCATATCAATAAACCCGCAACTGACTGACCAGCACTCCCTGTATGCGCACCCGGTGATCTTCAAAAATCATGGGGCGTAAGCTCCGGTTCTCCGGGGCCAGTTCAATTTTACCGCCGACGCGACGGTGAAAGCGTTTCAGGGTCGCTTCATCATCATCGATCAGGGCCACTACAATATCGCCATCTTCTGCGGTCTCCCCGCGACGGATGATGACCGTATCGCCATCCAGAATACCGGCCTCAATCATTGAGTCTCCTTGTACCCGCAGAGCGAAGCGGTTAGGGCCGAGTAGAAACTCCGTTAAATTGAGTGTTTCTTCATCGGGAATCGCCACTATGGGCTGGCCAGCGGCGATGCGCCCCAGTAACGGCAGGCTGTCGGGGCAGAGCGCATTTTCCATACCGGTATCCTCATCGTCCACTAGTTCAATACCGCGTTGCCTGCCGGGGCGTATGCGGATTACTCCTGCGGCCGCCAAAGCCTGTACTTGCTTGTGCATGGAACCGCGCGACGTTGTGCCCAGGCCTTCGGCAATCTCTGCCAGACTGGGGGCAATGCCCTCACTGGCGAGGTAATCCTTAATGAAATCCAGGGCTTTACGCTGGCCGGGGGTAAGCATGGTGAATCCTCGAGGTGTCTGAAAAGAGCGTGCTAATAGCATAGAGAACAAATGGAGAACATTCAAGGTCAAGGTGGTTTGTCGAACATTGGGTGGTAGACCCTTACCCCCTCACCCCTGCCCTCTCCCCCAAGGGGGGAGAGGGAGTAGTTCTTCATAGGGTGTGACTTTCCAGAGGTTTGTAGTGGTGATCGGAGTCGTTTTACTACTTTGCTTCTGCGTGGGAATGCATCGCCCGATGAGGCCGTGTAAAGTACGGGCTCCCGGGTTCTGGCAGCCGTGGGGGTTCTGAGAGCCAAAATTACCCCCAAAAAATAACAAGAGACTCTTCATGACAAAAATCAACATTATGGCGCTTCGCCATTCCGCTTTTTACAGCCCGTTGTTGATGACGATGGCCGGTGGTTTTTTGAAAGCGGAAGGTCTGGAATACCACTATGACGTGGCGACTCCCGATAAAACGGTGCCTGACAGTATTGCCAATGGAAGTTGCCATGTGGCGCAATCTGCGGTGGCGACGCGCTTGGTGGAGCTGGAGAAGGGTATCGACAGTGATATTGTTCACTTTGCTCAGATTAATGCCCGTGATGGTTTTTTTCTCGCGTCTCGCGAGCCGGATGATGCCTTTAGCTGGCAAAAATTGATCGGTAAACGTGTACTGGTCGATCATTTTTTTCAGCCGTTGGCGATGTTCAAATACGCGCTGTTTAAACAGGGTGTGGATGCCCCAGCAGTTGAATTTGTAAATGTGGGCGATGTGAATGCCATTGATGCAGCTTTCCGTGCGGGGCAGGGTGATTATGTGCATCAACAAGGGCCAGCGCCGCAACAATTACAACGGGACGGGTTTGGGCATGTGGTGGCGAGTGTGGGAGATGCGGTTGGCCCGGTAGCGTTCAGTAGTTTGTGTGCTTCGCGGGAATGGTGCAAAACCGACATGGCCAGTGCCTTTTTACGGGCCTATAAAAAAGCGCGGGCCTATGTTATTGAAGCCCCAGCGGTCGATATTGCGCGACAGGAAATGGACGCCGGTTTCTTTCCGAGCGTTGACCCAGAGGTATTAGCCCATACCATTACCGACTATCAGGCATTAGGTTGCTGGGAACCGGAAACCGCCATATCAGAAACGTCCTTTGAACATTTACAGGATGTGTTTTTGCACAGCGGGCAGATTAGTCGTCGGTATGCTTTTAAGAATGTCGTGGTGCGGGTGTAGGGGG
>NVUB02000202.1 GCA_002401775.2 Ectothiorhodospiraceae bacterium | reverse complement strand
TTATTCCAAAAATGATTTTTCAGTCCCTTTTGACGTTTCTGAAAACGCCGTTACTTATCTTGGAAATGCACATTTTTTCATCGAACAATATACTTATATATTGGACATTTTTGACAACCAAGATAGAGACCTCTCACTTTTTAAAAGGCAACACCCTCAAATCCCTGTTCAGTTTATTATCGATATACTGGAAAATGCTACCATTAGTGACGCATAAATTTTACACCCTAAACATCACTCACCACTAACCGATTTTATCAAAACATTAATGTTAAATTTTACAACATCACTCCGCGCCATTGATGACCCAACATTTGAGGTCATACTCAAAAATGAAATCGAACAACTGGACGCGAATTTTTTACCTCTACAGCAGGGCTTGACCACAGGCGGCTATGCGCTCTTTGCATCATTTAATGTGATGATAATTGGTGTTACTAAAAACACCCGTCACGTACACGTAAAGGCCGGTATTTTTTACCACGGCGTCATCGCTGGCTGTAGCTGCTCAGATGACCCTTCACCAACGGACGTAACGACGGAATATTGTGAGGTGTTATTTGAGATTGACCGAGGGACGGGGGAGGCTATTGTTTCGCTTGTTTCTGAATAATTTCTGATGGGTGATGACGAATCTCTATTGAATTTGACGCGTGGGCACAAACAACGTGCCTTTATGCCCCAGAGGGTACACCCTACGCGGCGGCGACCGTAATCCAGTAGTTTCACCCACCGTAGGGGCACTCCTATAAATCACAATCACCTCTACCCCCAACATACGGTACAATCCACCTCAATTAAAACAACATCAGCAATACCCAAGTGACCAACCCTCTCCCCGGCAAACACCGACTCGAACCCCGTTGGCAGGCACATTCACCTGTCACTCGCCATGGTGCGCCTGTGGAATTAGTAGATTGGCTGCTTGACCCTGGCTCTCTGACTCGTCGTTTACAGCGGTCTTGCCGTGGCCAATTTAGCGTTAAACCGATGAGCCAAAGCTGGCAACGGCCGATGCTGAATGAGGCGCTGGCGCTGGGAATGCTGCCACATGAACGCTGCTTTGTACGTGAAGTGCAATTACTCTGCGATGATGAGCCACTCGTCTTTGCGCGCACGGTGATACCGGTTCGCACATTGAGCGGGCCGCGTCGTCATCTTTCCCGGCTGGGTAAAAAGTCGTTGGGCGCGGTGCTGTTTGCTGATCCGTCCATGGTACGCAGTAGTATAGAGGTTGCAAAATTGACGCCTGACCAGCCGTTGTTTACGCGCGCGACGTTGAATATGACCAAACTGCCCTCATCTATCTGGGGCCGTCGCTCGGCTTTTTTTCTTAACCACCACGCATTACTGGTCAGTGAAATTTTTCTGCCAGCCATTGGTTACCGTCCGGCATAGTCGGCTACAGTTAGCGCAATGAATATATCGACCAACAAATCACCCATTACGTGGGATCGCATTAAAGAGCGTGGTTATTATTACGCGCTGTTGATGCGCATGAATCGTCCGACCGGCACCTACCTGTTGTTATGGCCAACGGTGTGGGCGCTGTGGATTGCCGGTGATGGCAGCCCCAATAGCGGCGTGACGCTAGTGTTCGTATTGGGAGTAGTACTGATGCGGTCAGCCGGGTGCGTTATCAATGACTACGCGGATCGAGAGATCGATCCACACGTAGCTCGCACCCAGAACCGGCCGATCCCTACGGGCAAGGTCACTCCTCGTGAGGCACTGGTGCTGTTTGTGGTGCTCTGCCTTATGGCTTTTACCTTGGTGATGACCATGAACTGGTTGACCATTGGCCTTTCGGTGGGCGGCGTTGTACTGGCGGCACTATATCCTTTCATGAAACGCCATACCTATTTGCCGCAGGTTTTTTTGGGGCTGGCCTTTGGTTGGGCGATTCCCATGGCCTTTGCGGCACAAACCGGTGAGGTGCCTGTGGTCGCGTGGCTGCTACTCACTGCGACGGTGCTGTGGGCGACGGCCTACGACAGCATGTACGCCATGGTTGATATCGAAGATGATCTAAAAATTGGTGTAAAATCCACGGCCATTTTGTTTGGGGATGCTGACCGCATTGTTATCGGCAGTATCCAGCTGATGTTTTTGCTGACGATGTGGATCGTCGGCGGCAAGTTGGGCTTAGGCATTTTTTATTACCTGGGTCTGCTCGCGGCCTCTGCTTTTGCGGTGTATCAACAATTTTTGATTCGTGACCGCAGCCAGGAAGGCTGTTTTAAGGCCTTTCTTAATAATCACTGGTTCGGCGCCGTGATTTTTGCCGGACTGGTATTACATTACTGGTTTGCTGAAAATATACCTGAGGGCATTGTCGAGCCCGCAATAACTGCCGTTGGAGGCACTTGAATTGATGTTTTTAGAACGATGTTGATACCCTGGTTAGCTGTTGTCGGCGGTTTAATAATGTTGGTGTGGAGTGCGGAACGTTTTGTCCATGGCGCGGCCGGGCTGGCGCGTAATCTGGGCGTATCACCACTCGTGATTGGTATGACCATTATGGGGTTTGGCACCTCTGCGCCAGAAATGCTGGTGGCTGGCATGGCTGCCAGCGGGGGCAACCCCAGCATGGGCATTGGTAATGCTCTAGGCTCCAACATCGCCAATATCGCGTTGGTTTTGGGGATAACGGCTTTGATTATGCCGCTAACGGTTGATTCTGGCATTCTCCGCCGGGAATTCCCGGTGCTGTTTGCCATTACCCTGTTGGCCGGGGGCTTAATGCTCGACGGCGACCTGAGCACTTCCGACGGTGGAATTTTACTGGGCAGCACGGCATTGTTATTAGTGTGGATGGTCTGGCTGGGGAAACGCTCGCAAATCCCCTCAACCACTGGGGAAGTTGCGGTGACTGAACCCCTGAGCAGCGATTTTGAGAATGAAATCCCTACTGGGCTCAGTACCGGCCAGGCGATATTCTGGGCGGTTATAGGCTTGGTGGCACTGGTACTGAGTTCCAAACTATTAGTCTGGGGCGCCGTGGATATCGCCCGCGACCTGGGCATCAGCGATTTAATCATTGGCCTCACCATTATCGCCGTTGGCACCAGCTTGCCTGAACTGGCCGCGTCGGTAATGAGCGCACTAAAAGGTGAAGACGACATGGCCGTGGGTAACATCATCGGTTCAAACATGTTCAACTTACTGGCGGTGTTGGCTCTGCCGGGACTCATTGCCCCGAGCGTACTGGCCCCGGAAGTCATGCAGCGTGACTTCCCGGTCGTGTTAGCATTGACCGTCGCCTTGTTTCTGATGGCTTATGGGTTCAAGGGACCAGGACGGATTAATCGTCTCGAAGGTGGATTACTGGTCGTAGCCTTCGGTGCTTACATGGCCTGGCTTGGCTTCACTGGATTGTCGTAGTATTTTTAAAGACCTTTTAAGCCACAGAAAGCCAATTAAACCCATTAAACCAAAGCTCAGCCTCACTTTGGCCCCATTAACACGGATAACGTCAATACCTCAATGTCATGAACGATAGCAAAATTCAACAATTGGCCCGCGCGGTCATCGACACTGAGGCAAAAGCCATTGCAGACCTGGCCGATCGCATTGGCCCCGAGTTCCTGCAAGCCTGCCGGTTCATGTATAACTGCAAAGGTCGCATCGTAGTGCTTGGCATGGGCAAGTCCGGGCATATCGGTGACAAAATCGCTGCCACTCTTGCCAGTACCGGCAGCCCCGCCTTTTTTGTCCACCCGGGTGAAGCCAGCCACGGTGACATGGGTATGATCACTACGAATGATGTAGTGTTGGCATTGTCCAACTCCGGGGAAACCACCGAAATTCTCACCATACTGCCCCTGATCAAACGCCTTGGTGTTCCGTTAGTTGCCCTTACCGGTAAAACCACCTCCACACTGGCCACGGCCGCAGATGCCCATCTCGATGTGAGCGTGGAAAAAGAAGCCTGTCCACTGGGGCTGGCACCCACCTCGAGCACCACCGCCGCGCTGGTGATGGGTGATGCGCTCGCGGTGTCCCTGCTGGAGCAGCGAGGGTTTACCGCTGACGATTTTGCCCTGTCGCACCCTGGGGGTTCTTTGGGACGGCGTCTTTTATTGCATGTCGAAGACATTATGCACGGCGGCGACAAAATTCCCTGCGTAACCGATACCGCCAGCCTCAGCGAAGCGCTGCTGGAAATGACCCAAAAAGGCCTGGGCATGACCGGTGTAGTGGATAAAGATGGCCATTTGACGGGTATTTTTACCGATGGTGACCTGCGCCGGGTGCTGGACCACGGCGAGGTTAATGTACACCAAGTGAGCATCGCCGAAGTGATGACCCACGCGTGTAAAACAACCAACCCCAGAAAATTGGCCGTCGAAGTACTCAGTCTAATGGAGCAGTTCAAAATAAATTCGCTGATGGTGGTGGATGAACAACATCGGCCGGTGGGGGCTTTGAATATGCATGATTTGTTAAGGGCAGGGGTTGTTTGAGGACGAGTGCTGAGTGCTGAGGGCAGGGCTTTGCACTTTTGTAGGAGAGGCTTTAGCCTCGATCAGGGCTCTGAGTAGTGACTGAATAGTGACTGTTCGCGGCGGAAGCCGCGCCTACCGTTAGTTCAGGCGCAACATTCGCACTTAGCACTTAGCACTTAGCACTAAAAAATACTGGCTGATCATTGTTAATTGCCCCCTTTTTTGAAATTAGGAAAACTATGAAAGATATTCTCGCCAAGGCTGCGCAAATTAAACTGCTTATTTTTGATGTCGATGGCGTGCTGACCGATGGTCGGCTAATTTTTGGGGACGACGGGCAGGAATATAAGGCTTTTCATTCACGGGATGGACACGGGATGAAGATGCTGCAAGCCAGCGGGGTGGACGTAGGTATTATCACCGGCCGCACGTCCAAGGTGGTCGACCATCGCATGGCGAATCTCGGCATTAAGCATGTTTACCAGGGCAAGCTAGAAAAGCTACCCGCTTTCGAGGAACTCATTGCCAAACTGAACCTTGGGCCCGAACAGGTCGCTTACATGGGTGATGACGTGGTCGATCTGACCATTATGCGGCGTGTGGGATTGGCGGTTGCCACCAATGATGCCCATGGGCTCGTCTGCAAACACGCCCACTGGCAGACACCACACAATGGTGGGCAAGGCGCAGCGCGGGATCTATGCGAGCTTATTATGGAAGCTCAAGGTACGCTGGATATGGCCATGCAACCTTATCTTTCATAAACGTCTTCACGATTAATTCCATAACGGTTTGCTGAGATGTTCCGATTACTCTCCCGAAGAAGCAGTATTACTCTGTTGTTAATGACGATAACGGCGTTAAGCGTGTGGCAACTTCAAAAACAGCCCGCAAAAAACCCAACAATAACAACACAAAGCCAGGGGGCTCCGGATTCTTTTATGGAAAACTTTACTCTGCAGATATTGGATACTCAGGGTCAATTACAATATCAGCTCCAAGCCACGTATATGGCACACTATGCAGATGACGACCGTAGCGAACTTATTAAACCGCAATTTATCGCCTTTCGACCTGACGGCCAGCGTTGGACGGCCGTGGCTGAGACCGGCCTAGCTATTGGCGGCACTGATAAAATCATGCTCAATGGCGCGGTCATCATTCAACGAAACAATAGCAGCGGGGCGCCTGTTGACTTGGAAATTCGCACTCGCGATCTTAACATTACGCCCGCTGATGACTATGCTGAAACTGACATGAAAACGACCATTATCCACGGCAAAGACTCAAAAAAAGCCATCTCTGAATCCGTTGGGTTGCAAGTGTACTTTCGCAAAGGGCAACTCAATTTACTGTCGCAAGTAAAGGGCGTTTATGCACCACAATAGGTTACCCGTGCGGCTTCCATTTCCTGGTCTTAGCGGATTACTGATACTTCTTTGCATCTTAAGTACAGCATTCAGCGCCGTTGTATTCGCCAGTGCGGATGACACCCAGCAACCTATCCACATTGAAGCTGACCGTGCTGAAATTGACGAGCCTCGGGGCGTCATGACATACACTGGCCACGTGATACTGCGTCAGGGTGCTATTGAGGTTCGTGCCGACACGCTGATGGTTTTCAGCAAAAATGGTGAGTTGCAGCGGATTACCGCTCAGGGCCAGCCAGTCCACTACCGACAACAACGCCCAAATGAAGAACTCATCCGTGGCGTGAGCCAGCGCATGATCTACAGCGCCGAAGACAAACAGGTTTTGCTGCTAGGGCAGGCTGAATTTTGGCAGGGCCCAAACCGGTTCAGCGGCAACCGTATCCAATATGACCCGGCCGCCGAGCGCGTTATCGCCAGTGCGGGGGAGGGCGCGTTATCCGGCAACCAAAAAGCCCCGCGTGTTTCTGTCACCATTCAGCCCAAAACTAACCAGAAGCCTCGGTCTGAACCGGGTACCGGCACTACCGGCACTACAGCCCCATGAGTAGCCTGGTTGTTAGCAATCTCGCCAAACAGTACCAATCGAGAAAAGTCGTCAAACAGGTGTCGCTGACCGTTGACAGCGGGGAAGTGGTCGGCTTACTGGGCCCTAACGGCGCAGGCAAAACCACTAGCTTTTATATGATTGTAGGACTGGTGCCCTGCGATGAGGGCAGTATCCAGCTTAACGGACAGGATATCACCCACCACCCTCTGCATGCGCGAGCACAGCTGGGCATTGGCTATCTGCCACAAGAAGCCTCTGTTTTCCGTAAGCTCAGTGTGGCCGACAATCTGCTGGCTATTTTACAAATACGCGACGACCTTTCTCCCCAGCAACAACAAACCAAGCTGGATGAATTATTGGGTGAGTTGCATATCAGCCATATTCGAGACTCACTGGGCATGAGTCTGTCCGGAGGAGAGCGCCGCCGTGTAGAAATCGCCCGGGCGTTAGCCACCGAACCTAAATTTATCTTGCTGGACGAACCCTTTGCCGGCGTCGACCCCATTTCTGTGCTCGATATTCAACGTATAATCAATCACTTAACAGATAGGGGTATCGGTGTGCTGATTACCGACCATAATGTGAGAGAAACCCTCGGCATTTGCCGCCGTGCGTACATTATGAATGCCGGCGAAGTCATCGCTCAAGGTTCTCCGGAAGATGTTCTTAAAGATTCTCACGTAAAGGACGTTTACTTAGGTCAGGACTTCAAGCTTTAGTCTGAAAGGGATAATGGGATGACATGCTGAGTGCATTTTTAACTCACGCCACTCACGCAACCCACCCCCCCACAGACCAGGCGCGACGGTAGCGCGAAACAGACACAATAAGGACAAGGCCAAGGATGGTCACAATAAAAACGATAGGCGAAATGATGCGGGGCCAGTCATCGGTGCATAACTGGCGTCTCTTAACGCCATATTTTATGGGTGTACTTATAAAAATTACAAAATATTCCGCAGATCGTGCTGCTCATAGTCCGTCTCAGCCACCAATGGTGAAGCCCGGATATAGTGCACATCACAAATTGTTAAAAATACCCAAAATAAATGCTTGTCAAGACTTCAACCTTGCGAAGTTTGGAGTATGCTTAACTCAGGTACACAATAAATCTTACGTGCTTTATAAGCATTCTAATAAACGCCTTCAGCAACGGTATCGATGAAGCAAACATTACAGCTTAAACTGGGTCAGCACCTCACCATGACCCCTCAGCTGCAACAGGCCATTCGCCTGTTGCAACTTTCCACGCTAGAGTTGCAAACAGAAATTCAGGAGGCCCTCGAATCCAACCCCATGTTGGAAATTACCGACGAGGACACCGCCGACCGCAGTAGTGATACCGCCGGCAATGAAACATCTGGCAGCAACGACAACGAGCAGTCCCGCTCTGAATCAAATGCTGATGACACCAACAATGATGGTACCGAAAAACTCGACGTCTCCGAAACCGCCGTAGACAAACAACAGCAGGAGATCCCCAACGACCTGCCCACCGACAGTGACTGGGAAGACACCTACGATTCTTACGCGGAATCCTTCAGCACAGTCTCACGTAACAATGACGGCGAGAACTCTAGCTACGAGCAAGCCGACAACTCCAGCGAAAGTCTGCAAGATCATTTGCTATGGCAACTCAACCTGTCGCCTTGCAGCGAGACTGACCAGGCCATTGCCACCACTATTATTGACGCCATTGGCGACGATGGTTACCTCAACCTCTCACTGGAAGACATACACCAGTCATTTTCCGAGAGTGATGAAATAGACCTTGACGAAGTAGAGGCCGTATTACACCGGGTGCAGGATTTCGACCCTCCCGGCATTGCCGCCCGAGACCTGTGCGAATGCATGTCTATCCAACTGCGCTATTACGACGAAGACACCCCCTGGTTAGCGGAAGCTAAAGTCCTGTTAGGGCAACATTTTGATGCTCTGGCCAAACGCGAATTTGCATTAATCATGCGCCGCATGAAACTGCCCGAGGTTGACTTGCAGGCTGTCATTCAACTGATTCAAAGCCTCAACCCAAGACCTGGGGCTCACATCACCGAAAGCCAACCTGAATATATTATTCCCGACGTCTTTGTGAAAAAGGTCAAAGGCCAGTGGCGCGTCGATCTCAACCCTGAGATCACACCAAAGATTGGCATTAATAGCCTCTACGCCAAAATGGCACACCGCAACACCAGCAAAGACGCCGCTTTTTTAAAAAACAATTTACAAGAGGCGCGCTGGTTTATTAAAAGCCTGCAAAGCCGTAACGAGACCTTGCTCAAAGTCGCCACCACCATTGTCGACCGGCAACGCGGGTTTTTCGATTACGGTGCTGAAGCCATGAAACCCATGGTGATGCATGACATCGCCGAGATCGTTGAGATGCACGAATCCACCATCTCACGCGTCACCACTAAAAAATATATGCATACCCCCGGTGGTATTTTCGAGCTGAAGTATTTTTTCTCCAGCCACGTCACCACCGCATCTGGCGGTGAATGTTCGGCAACGGCCATTCGCGCTATATTGAAAAAACTGATTGCTGCGGAAAAACCCAACAAACCGCTAAGTGATAATAAGCTGGCAATGTTGTTGGGAGACCAAGGCATCAACGTGGCACGCCGCACGGTAGCAAAATACCGTGAAGCCATGTCCATAGTCCCATCCAATGAACGTAAACGACTTGTCTGACAGCAACACATCATTCACAACATTTTACGCAAACGTGATGGATCAAACCAAAGGAGTCAATTATGCAAATTAGTGTTTCCGGTCAACATCTTGAGGTCACAGACTCACTACGCGAATATGTTATCAGCAAGCTCAGTAAGCTCGAACGTCACTTTGACAAAGTGACCAATGTGCATGCCGTGCTCAGCGTTGAAAAGCTACGACAAAAAGCCGAAGCGACCATTCACATCAATGGCGCCAACCTGTTTGCCGATGCTGAAAAAGACAACATGTACGCGGCCATCGATTCTTTGTCTGACAAGCTCGACCGGCAAATTAAAAGGCACAAAGAAAAACGCTCCGACCACCACCGCGGCAGTAGCTCGGCAATGCAAGCTTCGCTGAGTGCTGAAAGCGAAGGTGAGTAAGGAACAGAATAAAAAGCATAAAAATGGAATAAAAAGGACAAATTAGTGAACAATTTGCTGCGGAGGGATTGCCTCCGCAGCCCTTCACCCTCTATATTCCACATCCCGATTGATAAACCTTTTTTTAACGGCCAGTCTTTAATAACGCTACTCATTATCATGCAACTTTCTGACATTATTATCCCTGAGCGCATCGCTACCCAAGTGCGTACGACCAGCAAAAAACGCGCGCTCGAAACCGTGAGCGAAATGTTCGCCGTAAATTCCGACGATACGTTGGATGCACACCACGTCTTTGAGAGCCTGGTAGCTCGAGAGCGACTCGGCACCACCGCCATTGACCACGGCGTCGCCATTCCCCACGGCCGCATCAAAAACACTTCAGAAACCGTCGGTGCTTTTGTGCAGCTGACTGAAGGTATCGACTGCGACGCTTTTGACCGTCAGCCGGTCAATTTGATGTTTGCCCTGTTGGTACCCGAAGAATCCACTGAAGAACATCTACAATTGTTGGCGCGGCTAGCCCAAATGTTCAACAGCGCCGAATTACGCGAGCAACTGCGCACCGCACCCGACAACCAAAGTCTGTATAACACCCTGATTAACTGGGACCAAGCTCATTAAAAGTCTGTTAAGCTTCACACCATGGAAGGTACCGCTACCGTCAGCACCCTGTTTCAACGATACCAAAAGCGCTTAGCGCTAAACTGGGTCAGTGGGCAGGATGGGGAACAACGCTCACTGGGTTGCTCTGAGAATACGCCGGGCAAATCCCTGATCGGCCACCTCAACATTATCCACCCCAACCGGTTGCAAATTTTGGGGCAGCTGGAAATTAACTACCTCGACAAACTCTCCACCCCGCAAAGAACTGAACTCATTCAACAGCTCTGCACCGCACAACCCGCCACGGTTATCCTTGCTGAGCACGTTGATACTCCCACTGATTTACAGAAAGCCTGTGAACAAAGCCAGACACCTCTGCTGAGCTCTGAACTCAGCAGCATCAAACTCATCAGCTGCCTGCGCCACTATCTGGGTAGTGAACTCGCTGAAAAAACCGTCGTTCACGGTGTATTCCTTGAAGTTCACGGCATGGGGGTACTGCTTACGGGTGAAAGCAGTGTCGGTAAGAGCGAGCTGGCCCTAGAGTTACTCACTCGTGGCCACCGTTTTATTGCTGATGATGCTCCGGAGTTTTCACGTGTAGGACCCGATACCGTGCGAGGTCGTTGCCCCGAGGCATTGCGGGATTTTCTGGAAGTGCGTGGTCTAGGCGTTCTCAACGTACGCGCTATGTACGGCGATAGCGCCATTAAACTCAGCAAGGATCTACGTCTGGTCATCCACCTTCAACGTTTGGCTGCACAGGACCTGCAACAACTCGACCGCCTGAAAGGGAGCTACCGTAACCGCACCATTCTTGACATCGAAGTACCCGAAGTTACTTTGCCGGTTGCAACCGGCCGTAACCTGGCGGTACTGGTGGAGGCCGCCGTGCTAGACCATATTTTATTACGTAAGGGCTACAATGCCCCCGAGGCCTTTATTAAACGCCAGCAAGAACTCATCCAATCACAGTCCAACGACGATAAATCATAAGTCATCGTCCCAACACCAAGAACTCATACCCATGAAATTAGTTGTCATTAGTGGCGTCTCCGGCTCCGGCAAATCCACCGCCTTGCACGTACTGGAAGATCAGGATTATTACTGTATTGATAATTTGCCCGTCGGCCTGCTACCCGATTTTGCAGTAAAAATGAGCGCCTTTCCTGGCCAACTCGGGGAACTGGCCGCCGTTGGTATTGATGCCCGCAACCCGGCATTGGATCTCAGCCGGTTCCCGGAAATTCTCAACACCTTAAAAGCCACCGGTATTGATTGCGAAGTTATTTTTCTGGATGCCGATGACGAAGTTCTGCTCAAGCGCTTCAGTGAAACTCGCCGCAAGCACCCCCTCAGTGGTGATGATGTGCCTCTGCACGATGCCATCCACCACGAGCGATTATTGTTGCAACCCATAAACGATACTGCCGACTTGTACGTCGACACGACTCAGCGTAATGTGCACCAGCTTCGAGACCTGATTCGGGAACGGATTCAGGGAACAAAAGAAAGCGGCCTGTCCATTTTGTTTGAATCCTTTGGTTTCAAACACGGGATTGCCACCGATGCAGATTTTGTCTTTGATGTGCGCTGCCTTCCCAACCCACACTGGGAAACCAAGCTGCGAACACTGACAGGCCTGGATAAACCCGTTGCCGATTTTCTAGAAGGCCAATCGCTAGTGGAAAAATACTTTGATACGATTAAAAGCTTTATGACGAACTGGATCCCCTGTTTTGAAGCAGACAATCGAAGCTACCTGACGGTGGCCATTGGCTGCACGGGTGGTCAGCACCGTTCTGTGTATTTATCGGAACGACTCGGCCAATTTTTTCGTCAACAGCGTGATCACGTCATTATTCGTCACCGGGATCTGAGCTGAATTTACCACTGAACCATTATTACCACTATTACCGACACCCTATACCTCTGACATTATGACCATCGGCGTCCTTATCATCAGCCACGAATCCCTCGGCCAAACCTTATTGGATATCTGCACCAAGACACTGGGGCTGTGTCCGTTAACCGCGCAAGTTATCGGCGTACCTCTGGACGCTGATCCTGATGTACTAATTAACGAGGCTGAAACACGCCTTGATACCCTGGACACGGGAGATGGTGTGTTAGTACTCACCGACCTGTGCGGCGCCACACCAGCAAACATTGCCTGTAAGCTTCGCCATCGGATCAAACAACACAAACAACTCACGGTCGTTGCTGGACTTAACCTGCCCATGTTAATGCGGGTACTTAACTACCCCGACCTGTCACTTGACGACAGTGCCGAGCGCGCCATAAAGGGTGGCCAACAAGGTGTCATGTTGCTGTCTGGCCGACATGAAAGGTAAACTCGCCTTTATGAAAAAAAGCACTCACTCATGATCCGTCGCCCCGTCACCATTATTAATAAACTCGGCCTGCACGCCCGTGCCGCCGCCAAATTGGTCAGTTTAGCTTCCCGGTACGCCAGTGAAATCAAACTGACCAAAAATGCGACGACAGAAATCAACGGTAAAAGCATCCTCGGCGTCATGATGCTAGCCGCCGCCAAAGGCACCGAGCTGGAGTTAATTGCCGATGGCAGTGACGAAGCCGCCGCGATTGATGCCATTGAAGCACTCATCGAACGGCGGTTTGACGAGGCAGAATAAAACGGGGGAATCCGCCATTAATTCGGACAACCATTAAAACCGGGTACCCACAAGGGGCACCCCTACGGGTGATTTGTGCATTGCCATTATTGGTGGTGAATGTTCCCGAACGTTTTTAACCCCGTGAATGTCGTCGCTTGAAATAATCGATTTCAACCACCGTAGGGCAATCCCTTGTGGTTGCCCTTGTTTGGAAATCTGTAGTCGCCAATTCATGTTCAACATTCGCTAAACCCAGACAAGGCTGTGCCGCTAATTTACGTCATAGGACGACTATTTACGTTAGCAAAATGACAAAACGTCCTAGCACCACTCACCATAGTTACTGAGCTTGGGGTAGAATGCACCCACGTCACTGGTGGATTGCCATGCCTCACTCCAAGACCGAAAAAGAACATCGTACTGCGCGCCTGCAAGCCTTAATTGATTTGCTTGATGACGGAACGCTAGCGCAAGTCGAACGCGAATTACACGAACTTCATCCTGCCGAAATCGCCCATTTACTGGAAGCGCTGCCACGCGAACAGCGCCAGGCCGTGTGGAATCTTGTCGGTTCTGAGCGGGAAGGTGATGTACTACTTCAGGTCAATGACGATGTACGCGAACGCCTGATACGCGACATGGACAACAGCGAGTTGGTGGCCGCCGCCGAAGGGCTGGAAACCGACGACCTCGCGGATATCCTCAGTGACTTCCCGGACGCCGTTACCGAACAAGTATTGGATGGGCTAGACACCCAGCACCGTGAACGCCTTAAGGCGGTGATGTCCTACCCGGAAGACACGGCCGGCGGCTTGATGAATACCGACACCATCACGGTACGGCCCGACATCTCTCTCGACGTCGTGCAACGATACTTACGCGCTATCGGCAAAATTCCGAAAATGACTGACCAACTCATTGTCGCCAACCGCAAAGGGCAATACCTCGGTCAAATGCCCCTCACCGATTTGCTGATTAAAAATTCGGGCACTACCGTTGCAGAATTAATGCACCGTGATCAGGAACCCATCATCGCGTCCATGCCTGCGCAGGAAGTTGCCAGCCTGTTCGAGAAACGTGATTTAATTTCTGCTCCAGTCGTGAATGACGAAGGGCGACTGTTAGGCAGAATCACCATCGATGACGTGGTGGATGTTATCCGCGACGAAGCCGAACACTCTCTCATGAGCATGGCGGGCATGTCAGAAGAGGACGACATGTTTGCACCGGTGATCACCAGTTCACGGCGCCGCACGATCTGGCTGGGCATCAACCTGCTGACCGCTTTGTTGGCCTCGTGGGTAATCGGTCAGTTCGACGCCACCATCGAAAAAATGGTGGCGCTGGCCGTGCTGATGCCCATCGTTGCCAGTATGGGCGGGATTGCCGGTAATCAGACCCTGACCTTAATGATCCGCGGTATGGCCCTGGGCCAGGTGAGCCGTTCAAATGCCCGTCGCTTACTCAATAAAGAACTAATGGTCGGCGCTCTTAATGGCGTATTGTGGGCATTGATCATTGCTAGCATTGTCATCGCCTGGTTCGACGATTTTCAGTTAGGCGTCATCATCGGCGTCGCCATGATGATCAATTTATTTGTCGCCGCTCTGGCCGGAGCAACCATCCCGCTTGCCCTTAAACGGCTAGGCATCGACCCTGCGCTGGCAGGCGGCGTATTGCTCACCACGGTCACAGACGTGATCGGCTTTTTGGCCTTTTTAGGGCTCGCAGCGGTCGCTTTAACGTAACAACTCATCCTGATGATCTGTTAATTTTGAACATGAAAAAAATGCCTGTACCCATCACACCCAAGCTCACCGTTGATATCATCATAGAATTGGTGGACCAATCGACGCGCCCCATTTTGCTCATTGAACGCAAATACCCCCCATTGGGCTGGGCGTTACCCGGCGGTTTTGTGGATGTTGGTGAAACCCTGGAACAAGCGGCGCTACGCGAGGCGATGGAAGAAATTTCCCTGGATGTTACGCTCACCACACTGCTCGGTTGTTATTCCGACCCAGCCCGCGACCCCCGAAACCATACGGTAAGTGCCGTGTATGTTGCTGAAGCACGCGGCAAACCCTGTGCAGCCGACGATGCAGCGGCAGTGCAGGAATATCTACCAACCGCTCTACCCGCATCTTTGGCTTTTGATCATGGATTAATTCTGTCAGATTATCTGAAATTTCGACAACGTGGTGAATTGACGCCAATAAGGACGTAAATTCGGGTATCTAGGGACAAGGTGCGCCGCACCATGACGCAACAGCATAACCGAGCACACATATTCCCGGCTGAAAATGAGCGTCATGGTGCTTCGCAACATGACCTACATGTCTTAACTTCAAGCATCTAAGGACAAAAGCCAAGTTTTTCTTAGTCCTTAGTCCTTAGTCCTTAGTCCTTAGTCCTTAGTCCTTAGTCCTTAGCACTTAGCACTTAGCACTAATCCTTAGCACTAGCCACTAAAGCCCCCCCAGCCTCAGCCGTTAATACATAGAATAGCTGAAGTCCAACAATCTCAGCTTAAAAATGCAAGGATTGCAACCGTGTCTGACTTTTATATCGCCCGACAACCCATTTACGATCGTAATTTGTACGTCTACGCCTACGAATTATTGTATCGGTCCTCTGAACACAATCAGGCTGTTATCGAAGACGGTGACGACGCTACCGCTCAGGTATTGGTTAATGCCCTCATTGAAATTGGTCTGCCTGATTTAGTGGATAAATCCCTGGCATTCATTAATCTCACTCGCCAACATATACTCAATGGGCTCCCACCGTCCCTGACTCAGGAAAATGTGGTGTTAGAAGTACTCGAAGATGTCGTAGCCGATGAGGAGCTCATTACCGCACTGAAAAAATTTAAAAAACAAGGATTTACCATCGCACTTGATGACTTTGTCAGTCATGAAAGCAAACTGCCTATGGTCGAACTGGCGGACATCATCAAAATAGACGTATTGGATCAGAAAGGTCCGGCCCTTGCCGAACAGGTCAAACTGTTACGACCATACGACATTAAACTACTGGCTGAGAAAATTGAAACACCTGAAGATTTTGAATATTGCAAAGCACTCGGCTTTGATTATTATCAGGGATATTTTTTCTGTAAACCCAACATCATCAGGGGCGAACGTACGCCTTCCAGCCGCATGGCTATTATACAGTTGCTAGGAAAACTTCAAGACCCTGACTTGGGATTGGACGAACTGCAACAATTAATATCCCAGGACGTTTCCCTGTCTTATCGCATTCTGCGTTACATCAATTCAGCCCACTTTAGCATGGGTCAAAAGATCGACTCCATCCAACAAGCGATTAACCTGATCGGCCTCAATACCATTAAAACCTGGGTAGCCATACTGGCCATGTCCAGTATTGATGACAAACCTTACGAACTGATACTCACCGCACTCATCAGAGCCCGCATGTGTGAATCGCTCTCCGCCAATACGACCATATCCGCAGACAATGCTTTTACCGTCGGCCTGTTCTCAGTATTAGATGCTTTCATTGATCTGCCGATGGAGGTCATCCTGGCCGCCTTGCCACTCGCCGACGAGTTGCACAATGCCTTATTGGATCATCAGGGTGAGCTTGGCCAATTACTTTACCTCACACAGCAGTATGAACGCGGCCTCTGGCAGAATGTATCCGATGATCGTTTTGACGCCAACTCACTGCGCAATGCCTATATAAAATCCATTCGCTGGGCCGGTGAACTCAGCGATAGCATGATCAAAGAACACTGATTTTACTGAGAAATAAACTCCCACTCCGGTCTTGCTCACACCGCCATCCACTGGCCAAATAGGTTGTAGATACCTTTTCAGTCACCAAAGCCGGCCCATCAATGTTCTCTTTTACATCATCTCGCGTAAAAACAGGCAGGGCAGTGTCGACATCCTGCTCATCTGTTTTCGATGGAGTATTCGTTGTAGCATTCGTTTTAGCATTCGTTTTAGCATTCGTTTTAGAAGCAGGGGATAACGGTGTCTGAGTCGCCCCGTCAGATGCATGAAACTTAACGATCGATGCTTTGCTCTGTACCTTGGTGCGCAAAGTCACCAGCTCCACCGCCTGTTGCAAGCGGTGACCATAAAGTTTGGCGTGGCGTTCATGATACAGCGCTACGGTCTCTGTAATGCCTTGCCAGGGTATATTGATGGTGTATGACTGACCACGATATCGGCAATCCACACTGGCTCGTAGCTGCATTGCGTCAACGGAAACACCTTCTTCCCGTAGCGCCTGACGACCACGCGTTGCTAACACTTCAAATTCCTGTTCCAGCTTTTGCTGCATTGTGTTTAGCATTGACTGCTTTGAAACCGTAGCGTCGTCTGCCACTTTACTTTCACTACCAGCATCAAAATCGTTATCAACAAGCTCATCTGGGACCAACTGGTTAAAGGTAAGAGAGTGAAAACGGGCACGAGGTGCCACCAACATGCCCAATGCCGATAGTACCCCGGCATGAATAGGTACAAGTGCTTTTGACATGCCTAGCGCCTCGGCCAACGCACAAACATGTAAACCTCCCGCACCACCAAACGACACCAGCGTTAAGACTTTGGGATCAACACCCCGTTGCACTGACATCACCCGCAGGGCGCGTGCCATGTGTTCGTTAGCAATGTCAATAATACCTTGCGCTGCCGCCTCAAGCTCCAGCCCCAGTGAAGTCGCTATACGCTGCACTGCTTCACGAGCGGCCGCTTCATCCAGCGCCATGTCTCCCCCTAAAAAAGCATCACTGCGCAACCGACCCAGCACCAAATTAGCATCGGTTACGGTGGGGGCTGTTCCACCCCGCCCGTAACACGCAGGCCCGGGATCGGCCCCGGCAGATTCTGGGCCGACTTGTAACAACCCTCCAGCATCCACTCGTGCGATAGAACCACCGCCCGCCCCAATGGTATGCATGTCCACCATCGGCACACCCACCGGGTAGGGGCCAATACGGCCTTCCGTGGTGAGCTGAAACTCAAACTGAAATTCGGCATCAGGCGCTTCGTTGCTATTCTTCTCGGTGCGAGACTGACCAAAACGTGGGGTTCTGTCTGCCTCCCCGATTATCGGCCCATCCAATAGCGCCACATCCGTCGAAGTGCCACCCATGTCAAAACTTAACAGGCGATGGCAACCCGCCGCTGCCCCTACATACCGGGCACCCGCCAGCCCCCCTGCCGGGCCAGACAACAACATGTGTACGGCTTCATCACCCGCTTGCTCGGCACTAATAACCCCACCCGCACTTTGCATGACAGCCACCTGTGCCTGAGGGATTTTGGCACGCAAGCCCTCACATAAGCGTCGCAGGTATCCCTGCACCAACGGCCCAACACTGGCATTTAACCAGGTAGTTATTCCCCGCTCATACTCACGGTACTCCGGCAGAATGTGGGATGAGCGCGAAACAAACATACCCTCCGGTACGATCTCGGCAATGGCCTTTTCAAAGCGATCATCAAGATAGGAAAACAATAGGTTGATAGCCACGGCCTGGGGAGACAAGGTTTCCAGAGCCTCACGCAAAACCTGTAAGTCTTCTGCCGTTAAGTCCTCCACAACGCTCCCATCGGCACCCAAACGACCGCCGGTTTCCAAACACAGCTCTCGTGGTACTGGCGGCAAAACCGGATGAGGATTCAAATTGTAAAGTTCACGGCGGGCCTGACGGCCAATCGTGAGCATGTCGCGCAGTCCCGTATTGGTAATAAAGGCCGTGCGCACGCCTTTGCCTTCCAACACCGCATTGGTGGCGACGGTGGAACCATGAACAACCAATAACTCACCACACCCTGCCAGCCCCAGCTCCTCAATCCCCTGCAATAGTGCCTGCTCGGGCGCCTGCGGCGTCGACAATACCTTGTGTACGTGCAGACCTTGTTCAGGCTCGGCAGTATCGACCAACACAAAGTCGGTGAAGGTTCCTCCGGTGTCTACACCCAATAATTTCATATGGACGTTCTTGTCAATTTTTATACCTATTTATTGAGGTTTAAGGCTCGGCAATCTCAACACGGTTCCTACCGGCCGATTTTGCAACATACAACGCCCGGTCCGCACGGGCGATTAACACCTCATCAGTATCACCCGGGCGAGCAGCACTGACACCTAGACTCACCGTCACCGCAACGGCTTGATCCACCAGATGAATGGGTTGGTCAGACACACGTTCTCGAATGCGTTCAGCCACCTGCTTCGCAATTTCCAGTGAGGAACCGCTGAGTAACAATAGAAATTCCTCACCGCCATATCGGCCAATACTGTCAACGCTCCGCAGGGCGGCCTGCATTCGACGTACCACCTCAACCAAGACCTTGTCGCCCACAACATGACCGTAGGTATCATTCACTTTTTTGAAAAAGTCGATATCAGCCATCACCGCAACCACTGCCACAGGTTCCGGCTGCCGTAATATTTCCTGAAGCTGCCCAATAATGGCTTCATGATTCGCGACACCGGTCAGTAAATCCGTCTGCGCGGCCACTCGCAAGCTATGCTGTTGACGCTGGGATCGATCCAAACACTCTTCCAGCGACCGCACCTGTGCCAAATGATACGTTTCGATGGCCAGTGACATGTCCAATGCCATAATTTTATGAACAAATTCGAGCATGGCCCGTGCGTTGCTATTCTGTAAATCAATGCCATCTACAATTAACTGGCTCATATAACGGTAGGCACTTTGATACAAATCAAGGCTCAATCCCACCCAGACATGGGCTTGGCCCACGCGCAGCCGTGCTTCAAAGTACTCTGGCAAAGAAAAGTCGACCCCCAGGGTCAGCAAATAATGTAGCTGAGTGTTTTTCAGATGGGCAACATGCTCCTCATCTCCCAGGAAGTTACGAGCTTCGGGCAATGCCATTAACCATTCATAAAATTTATCAATAATTTCAGT
The DNA here is from genome assembly GCA_002401775.2 of Ectothiorhodospiraceae bacterium. GTDB lineage: Bacteria > Pseudomonadota > Gammaproteobacteria > SZUA-152 > SZUA-152 > SZUA-152. The sequence goes on along the minus strand of NVUB02000202.1, from coordinate 6,360 downwards.
GGCACGGGGCTGGATAATGGCGTGTTGGAGTTGTCCGGACACCGCGATATCGGCATCGCTGAGTTGTAGCCACCGTAATCGGGCCTCTATTTTGTCGGAATCAAAACCGTACTTCTCACAATATTGCAAAGGCATCATATCTACCTTATTAAACAACGTTAAATCGGCTACTATGAGTCGCTGTTGAACTTTATTAACGCCAATATATCATAAGCGATTCATACCAAAAGCGATTCATACCAAAACAACGCGCACGCCACGAGTGAGACAATTTTCCAATACGCACCACAATGAATAAAGACAACACCAACTCCGCAACGCCTCATAGCAGCACGCTGATCAACGTCGAGCAGCTGACGCGCTACTATGATGGTGAGAAAAGTTCTGACGTATCGAATGGCCAACGTAAAGCGGCCGTGGACAATATCAGTTTCGAGGTACGGCGAGGAGAAGTGCTAGGATTCCTTGGCCCCAATGGCGCCGGCAAATCCACCACCATGCGCATGATTACCGGTAACCTGGCACCCAGCCACGGTCGCATTTTTATTAACGGTATCGACATCCTTGACCATCCCAAGCGCGCCAAGGCGCATATTGGTTTTCTCCCGGAACAACCTCCCGTATACCGCGAACTGAGCGTAGACGAATATCTGCAATTTTGCGCACGCATTAACCGCATTCCACGCCACAAACAAGCCACAGCCGTGGAAACCGCCAAACAACGTTGCGGCTTAACAGACGTTAACCGCCGCCTGATTGGCAATTTATCCAAAGGCTACCAACAGCGTGTCGGCATTGCCCAGGCCATCATTCATTTGCCGGCTGTGGTGGTGTTGGATGAGCCCACGGTAGGGCTCGACCCCATTCAAATTCGCGAAATTCGTCACTTGATTCGAGACCTTAGCCAGGATCATGGCATTATACTCAGCACCCATATTTTATCGGAGGTGCAGGCTACCTGTGACCGTGTACAAATCATTAATCAGGGGCGACTGATTTTAAACGACAGCATTGATGGACTGACTCGCCATATGCAAACTTCCCGTTTGTTACTGCGCACCACAAATGCCGCTAACATTGAGATTTTACGGCGTATTGATGGCGTAGAAGCGGTTAATGTCCTCGCTGAAGGAGGATGCCTGATTCAACATTATCCCGAGACTAACCCGGCCCCGGCCATTGCACAGGCTACCGTTGAACACCAATGGCAGTTATTGGAGCTGTCGCCACAACGTCGTTCTTTGGAAGACATATTTGTGGATATCACCACAAATGAGCCACCTGGCGAAACCCATGCCGAAGCCCATAGCGCTGGAGCCCATAAAGAAACACCCCAAAAAAACCCCAACAATACCATCAACACTAACAACACAACTCAAGGGGTCAACATCTGATGGTCTTTACCCTTGCCATGCATGAGTTACGGTCGATGTTTTTATCACCCTTGGCCTGGGTGGTTCTTGCGGTCATCACGGCGCTCAATGCCTACTTCTTTTTACTTTACGTTGACCTTTATTTACAACTCCAACCTCGACTCGCTGCAGCAGCCAATGGCCCTGGTATCACCGACATCGTTGTTGCCCCTTTATTCAGCACCGCCGCTACGGTGTTGCTACTGGTAACACCATTACTCACCATGCGTTTAATTAGCGAAGAACGACGTAACCAAACCCTGAGCTTGCTAATGAGCGCTCCTATTTCAATGAGCGAAATCATCCTAGGGAAATTTTTAGGTGTGTTTAGTTTTGTATTGATCATGCTGGCTTTCGTTGCGCTCATGCCATTGAGCTTATTAGCGGGTGGCTCGCTAGACATAGGCTTGTGGGCATCCGGGCTTTTAGGGCTGATATTATTACTGGCCAGCTTTTGCAGTATTGGCCTGTATATTTCCACACTCACCAACCAACCTACCGTCGCTGCCATTGGCACTTTTGGTGTGTTATTACTACTGTGGATCATCAACCTGGCTGGTCTGACCGGATCGGGCGGGGGAGAAGTGCTTTCGTATTTGTCGCTACTCAGCCATTACCAGCCATTGCTGAGAGGCGTATTTAGCAGCACCGATGTATTTTATTATCTGTTACTGACGGGCAGTTGTCTGGCGCTAAGCATACGTCGTCTTGACGCTGACCGACTGCAACATTAGCGGATTGACTTAAGAGTGCATTAATTAGCATAAACAACCTCAAGGAGCATCAACAACATGGATAAACATTTATATTATTATCGGGCAGAAGTTCAATCTGTCTACGATGGTGACACCTGCACCCTGAATATTGATCTGGGATTAGGTTCCTGGGCCCATAATGAAAAAATTCGTCTAGCACGGATCAATACACCGGAGCTACGCGGTGACGACCGCCCTGAAGGGTTAAAAGCGCGGGATTATTTACGCGAAAAAATCGACGGGCAGGAAGTATGGATCAGTACACTCAAAGACAAAAAAGGGAAATATGGTCGTTATATTGCGGATATCTGGACTAAGCAACCGGATGGTAGCTACATCAATATTAACGATGAACTGGTCACCGCTGGCCACGCAAAATATGTGCAATATTAACTGCCGTTGAGATGTTCGTAACCCTATGCCCGTAACCCTATGTTCGTAACAAGCCTCACCCGGCGAAATACTCGGCTGGGCAATATCGTCTTTTTGATTTTATTCCTTGGCATTATTGGTCTGTTGGCGTGGCTAAGTACACGTTACAGTATTGAGGCCGACTGGACGGCGAGCGGGCGCAATACCTTGTCTGAAGCAAGCACTGCGTTGCTTGCCAAGCTTGAAGCACCGATAACCATCACCAGTTATGCGACCGAAGACGGCAGCGTACGCCAGGCTGTTCAAGAACTGATTCACAAATACCAGCGCCACAAAAAGAATCTGGATCTGAAGTTTATCAATCCTGACCTTGAACCTGACACCGTGCGCACTCTTGGTATCAGCATTAACGGCGAACTTGTGATTACTTACCAAGGGCGTAGCGAAAATCTCAAAACACTTTCCGAGCAGGCACTCACCAACAGCCTGCAACGGCTGGCGCGCGGCGGTGAACGCTGGTTGGTATTTTTGCAGGGCCATGCTGAACGTAAACCACAGGGAGTCGCCAATCACGATCTGGGGCAGTGGGGCCAAAACCTGGCCCGCAAAGGTTTCAAGATTCAGAGCCACAACCTCGTGAAAGATCCTCAATTACCTGCCAACACCCAGGTATTAATTATCGCAAGCCCACAAATCGACCTGCTAAGCGGTGAAGTGGCGATCATCAAACAGTATGTCGATAACGGCGGTAATATTTTATGGCTCAGTGACCCATCCGCCGATGACCTGCAAAATACAAACTTGCACGGCCTTTCCGGTCTGGCCAAACAACTCGGCTTCGGGTTTCACCCTGGCACCATCGTCGACCCAACCACTCAAACCCTCGGTGTTAGCGACCCCCGGTTTGCATTAGTCGCCGACTATCCTGACCATAGCATCACCCGCAATATTGATAGCCTGAGCTTGTTCCCGCAAAGCCATGGCCTGACCACAACGCCCACCACAGACTGGTTATCCCATCGACTGCTTCAAACCGAAACACGCAGCTGGTCTGAAATCGACAAGCTCACAGGCACATTACAATTTGACCCAGCCAAGGACATCAACGGCCCATTAACGCTCGGTATTGCACTAACTCGTCCAAAGCCACGCTCAAAACCATCGAGCAATAGTCCCCCCCCACAACAACGCATCGTCGTCATTGGTGACGGAGACTTTCTGGCCAATGCCTATCTTGGTAACGGCGCCAATTTATCACTGGGTATGAACGTGATGAACTGGTTAGCCCATGACGATACCTTAATCGACATTCCCGCCAGGATCAGTCGCGACCGTCAACTAACGTTAAGCCCCGTGGCGCAGGGCGTCATTGGTTTTGGTTTTTTGTTTGTTTTACCCTTAGTGCTTGGCGGTAGCGGTTTCCTGATTTGGTGGAAACGGCGAAAACGCTAAACAAGCATTCCTCAGAAATAAAAACATAACGTCACTCGCATAACGTAAAACTCAACCACGTTGGACTGATCGTCATTTTTAATAGCGCAAGTTTATGTTTTCTCGCCAAGACGCAGAGTGCCACTACATACATTCCTCTGATCATGTTTTTTCTTATTTTAGGTGTCCTATTGATATTCTTTATTTCAATGAATGCTTATAACTGAAATAGCTGAACACCTTAATTCAACCATTGATTACCATCACTTAATTGGAAACCACTAGCTGGGTGTCCTTTTAACAACTGATACCTGAAAACATACCGACCAATGGGGTCAAACTCGATTGAAAAATGAATATCAGCCACACCTTCAGAATCAATCGTGACTGATCCCATTGATTGAAATAAGCGGCGTGTTTTTTTACGTCTGTTTGATTGACTTGCAATGGGCTTTATACCAATATCAGGTATATATTGGTATATTGGAGATGAATAATGGCTAAAAATACCAGCATCACACTGGGTGCGCACTTTGAAGGCTTTATAACGGGTCAGGTTAAAAGTGGTCGCTTTGGCTCCGCAAGCGAAGTTGTAAGAGCTGGGCTTAGGCTGCTTGAAAACACGGAAACAAAACTTGAAACCTTGAGGCATTTGCTTAATGAAGGCGAGCAAAGTGGTATTGCAAATTATGACTATGATGAATTTATTGCCGAGCTTGATAGCGATAAATGAAACCATTTGAGTTAACCAGGAAGGCAAAAGAAGACTTGAGAAAAATTGCCAAATATACCGAAAATCTCTGGGGCCGAGATCAGCGTAATTTATATACCAAACAGTTTGATGATGGTTTTCATTTATTGGCAGAGTCTCCTTCAGTTGGCAAGCAATGTGATTATATTAAAGATGGTTATAGAAAATTCCCCCAAGGTAGCCATATTATTTTTTATCGCAAAGGAACGAAAAGTAAAATAACCATTATTCGTATACTTCATAAAAAGATGGATGTTGAATCAAAGCTTTAACCCCAATCACGGTAGAAATGCCGGTTGCCCGACATCCCCCGCACAGTCCCTCGCATGAAGTTTTCCCTCACGGAAGCCCAATGGTGATCATTGCGTTTATTCCTCCTGCCTGGCGAGCAGGTTAACGCAATAAAGGCTTTTTCATTGCTATGCGTTAACAGAGGATAAACTGAAAAATAATTGAATAAACCCGTTTAAAAAATCTCCTGACCAGGGCAAGGGATACGCTTGTTTAAGATTCAGTGCCGTCCACAAGGGTGGCACCATTCTTCAAAAGAAAAAACTCGATATTTGCTATAGATAAGCACAAACAAACAACGGGGCGGGCCTGTTCAACCAGATGATAAAGTCGCGGCTCAGCCGCGCGACTTATCCTTGTTTGTTATACCTACCCATCTGTTTAACCCACTTGCTTTAATTCTTCACGAATTACTTTACGTAAAGCATCTTCTAATGATTTATCATGTGCCTTAATATAATCTCGAAGTGCATCATTTATGTGCGTTTGATAATTACCACCGCCCGCAGAATGAACCTGCTCTTTGAAGTGTTCAATGATGTCACCATCAAGTCTTATTGTAATTCGGACTTTGTTTGGATCAGACTTTATTACGGCACCTCGTTTTCCTTTACTGAAATCTTCACTCATAATCTAAACCTCGGTAATACTGTTTGGCCTCGCTTCGATCTGCTTTTCGAGCTGAAATAATACGAACTCGATCATCTTCGCGGTAGGTATGAATTACATAGAGAATATTTACGCTCGGACCCATTCCTAAACTTTTGAATCGTTGCTCATCATGATCAATACCTTCAATATCTTCAATAGTGAGCGCGTTCTCGTCCTCTAATACGACAACAGCATCCGCAAAGTCTACACCGTGTTTGCGTAGATTCTCTGCGGCCTTCCTTGGGTCCCACTCTATATCCATACATTAAGTGTATGCACATTTAGTGCACACGTCAAGATCGGGTAAGTTATTGGTTTTATTGGGTAGTCACGGTAGAAGTGCCGGTTACCCGACATCCCCCGCACAGATCCTTACTATTACCCATAAGTTTCTGCCATAAGTTAATTACGACTACTTTCCTTGAATATTCTGATATTAAGATCGGAGGGTAAACGCAGGGTAAACGGACATCGGGTAAACCGGGTAAACGGACATCCATCTTTCGAGGGTAAACGGGGTAAACGGACATCCATCTTTCGTGTTGACATCAAATTCAATCAAGCACAATATCTTCTGTTAATGGAATCTAAAGTGGTTAAAGGAGTTAACCGTGCCAAAACCCCGCTATGCTCAAGTCTCGCTTGAGGCTACCCCCTACTATCACTGTGTTTCACGCTGCGTTCGTCGCGCTTACCT
>NVUB02000201.1 GCA_002401775.2 Ectothiorhodospiraceae bacterium | reverse complement strand
GTTTACTTTGATTCCGAGTTGTAAACGCAGAGGCCGCAAAGGCGCAAAGAACGCAGAGAAGATCAATGCGTTTTTTCACTTAGCACTTAGCACTCAGTCCTATTCATTTGTGCGGCATGTTGTCAGGTAACGGCGTAACCTGACCTACTAAACCTCAGCACTTAGTCCTTTCCGTCAGTTCAATGCCGGGTTAGTTCACTTGCAACCAGAATGTCACCGGCCCGTCGTTGGTCAGCGACACTTGCATGTCGGCTCCAAATTGGCCGCAAGCTACATTGGAATATTGTTGTTGTGCTATTTTTGTAAAATATTCAAATAATGTCAGCCCCAGGTCGGAAGCAGCAGCAGAACTGAAACTGGGGCGTGCGCCTTTTCGGGTGTCAGCAGCCAGGGTGAACTGAGGTACCAGTAATAATCCGCCTTGCACGTCTTTAAGGCTCAGGTTCATTTTATCTTCAGCATCGGCAAATACGCGATAACCCAACAAGCGCTCCAATAACCGGTCGGCCTGTGCCTGGGTATCATTTTTTTCAACGCCAACCAGCACCATTAAGCCCGTGTTTATATTACCGAGTATTTCTCCATCTACACTCACACTGGCCTGCGTGACTCTTTGCAATAGTCCAATCATACTAATGAGTCAATATCACTATTGTCACATTAAACGCTGTACAAAGTTGTCGGTGGCCCGCACCAGTGCATCGATAATGCCCGTTTCCAATGCCGAATGCCCGGCATCAGGAATAATCTGTATCTCGGCGTTCGGCCAGACCTGATACAAGTCCCAGGCACTCTGCATGGGGCACACCACATCATAACGCCCCTGGACGATGACTCCTGGAATCTCAGACAGGCGGTCTACATCTCTCAATATCTGATTGGGCTCAAGAAAACTGTCATGGGTAAAATAGTGGCATTCAATACGCGCCAGGCTTAATGCATTATGCGGTTTGGCAAAGTGATCAACCACTGTTTTACTGGGATGAAGAGTGGAAGTACGCCCTTCCCACGTTGACCAGGCTTTGGCAGCGGACATACGCTGTATTTCGTTAGGACTGGTCAGCCGTTGATAATAAGCTGCCACCATGTCATCACGTTCATTTTCGGGAATGGGTTTAAGGAATGACTCCCAGTAATCAGGAAATATATGGCTGGCACCTTCCTGATAAAACCATTTTATCTCGTGTGGCCGGCATAAAAAGATACCGCGCAGGATCAACCCCAGTGTCCGCTCTGGGTGAGTTTCTGCGTACACCAAACTGAGAGTAGAACCCCAAGACCCGCCAAACAACAACCACTGATTAATGCCCAGTTTTTCGCGTATGGTCTCCATATCGTCGACCAATAGCGGAGTGGTATTTTCCATCAAAGACGCATGAGGGGTAGAGTGACCACAGCCACGCTGATCAAACAGAATGATCCGGTATTTTTCAGGATTAAAAAAACAACGGTGATAGGGCGAGCAACCTGCACCAGGGCCGCCATGTACAAATACCACGGGAATACCGTCAGGATCACCGCATTCTTCAACATACAATTTATGTTCCGCGCCCACGTCCATAGAGTGCGTCGCGTACGGTTTAATCTTGGGATAGAGATCCCGCATATCCTTTTAACTCCAGGTTTACTTAAAAATTATTGCTTGAAAATATAATTTGATGCCGCAATAGGCATGTTTAATGCACTGTTTAATACGTTGTCTAATGCAACAGATTATTGCAACCGTTGAATCTCAACATTGGCAAATTACGTCACTCTTTTACAACTTCACCCCGAAAACCTTTGACGGCCATCCCCCCCATCAATACCAGGCCGAGCAGTATCAATACGGGGCCAATGCCGGTATTCAGCAGCGTGCTTGCCCAGGGCAACATAAAGACTCGCTCCAGATACAATAGCCCAGAGTGCATCAGGGTCCCAACGATAAACATCAGACTCACGGCTTGTTTGAGACGAAGCGGCGCCGCGATGAAACACAGCGCAATGCCCACTACTATATTTAGCAGAGATTCCAGGTTACCGTGAGCGTGAGGGCCCCCTTTAATGAAATCAATTTCAAATTCATTTGCCCCGACCTTATTCATGGCAAGAATCGCTTCGGCGTTAGCAACTGCCAGTTGTTTAGCACTCAAATCATCTAACGTTTCGGGGTCTTCTTCGTAATCCCCCGCCTTAAGCGCCTGTAATTGACCAACAACCAGCTGTTTCTCCGTATTGGCCACTCCCCAGTCATCATATTTCACCACCATCAACGGTCCTAATGCTGCCGTCGTGGCAAGAAACAAAAAACCGAATATGACATTTTTTTTACCCACCATCACCACACCCCTTTAGTTATTACCAAACCAATTACCCAAAAATTCGTAAAAACCGCCAGCCAGTATGCCGTCAGGGTTATATCCTGCGGCGGCTTGTATTACCAATGCTAACGTACTAACGCAATGTGCGCATTCAATCTTATTCAGCCGCACATAAAGCTCTTCCGTCACTGACTATATGCTATCTGACTCTCGCCAAGATGCGAAGCCCGCAAAGGAACAGTAGATTATTCCCGCCCTGTACCAGAAGCATACGTTTGATGAGGGCTTTACAATGTTTCAAAACCTATCCTATCGATGAAAGAAAATGTACTGAAAATCGCCCTGTTGAATAAAGCTCATTCTATTCCATGCGGGACGGTATTACGGTTTTTCGAGAGTGAGGCAGGACTTCGCCATTAGTAGCCTTGGCCCAAGGCTACCTAAAATTACCCACTAACTTATTTGAAGATTCTTAATTTTATGCTTTAAGCAAATTTACCCTAAACATTAATCGGTTTGTGGTCGCTAAGCCCATGTCGACCGGCAGATTGAACCTTGCCGATCAAGCAATCAGGGAGATCAGTGATATGGATATCACTCAACACGATCAATCCATCACCCAAAAAAAACTGACCCGCGAAGAAGAGCGTGCGGCATGCTCCGCTATGCGGGGTGAAATCGGTACGAAAATTCCCAAACAATGGGTTATCGGTATCCTGATAATCTGCTCCGCACCTTTTGTATTAAACCTGTTGGGAGTCGACTTTGGTACCCGTGGTACACCTGTGGATTACCAATGGGCAACCGGCGTGGATAACCATGTCGTGGTCGATGCCCAGTTTCGAGCACTATCGGGGGCTTTTACCCATACCATTATGGAGTGGAGTGCCCTCTGCATGGCGGCCTTTGTTGTCTTCCTGGCTTTTGCCCATTACAAAATCACCAATGACGTCACCACTCCCATCCTGGGTATCGCCTTTTTTATGTCAGGGTGTATGGATGCCTTCCACACTCTGGCAGCAGACAGGCTCATTGAAGCCGTCGCCGACAACCGAGACCTCGTGCCGTTTACCTGGGCCATTTGCAGAATGTTTAATGCCCTCATACTCATTGCCGGAGTCAGTATTTTATTACTACGGCGAAACCACAATACGAATAAACCTGATATAAAATTCATCATCGGCATTAGCGTGGCGTTTGGGGTTATTGCATACATGATCATCCACCTTGCCGCCACCAGTGGTGATTTACCCCAAACGACGTACCCTGGTTCGATGATTACCCGTCCCTACGATGCAATTCCCTTAGGACTGTTTATTTTTGCCGGTCTTTTCATTTACCCACGTCTCTACAATCGCATTCCCAGCTTATTTTCGTATGCCCTGGTGCTCAGTGCAATCCCTGAAATTGTCACCCAATTACATATGACGTTTGGCTCAACAGCCTTGTTCGACAACCACTTTAACATTGCACATTTCATGAAAGTTATTGCCTATGCCGTGCCACTGTTAGGGCTTATGCTGGATTACACACGCTCTCAAAATATACTTAAGTATGAAATACTGAACCACAAAAAAACAGAGGCTGATTTAGCGGCCTCTGAAGCCAAGCAACGTGCCGTAATCAATACGATGGTTGATGCCGTGGTAACCATAAGTGAAGACGGCATTATCCAAAGTTTTAACCCTGCCGCTGAAAAAACTTTTGGATATCGTGAACAGGAAGTTATTGGACAAAATGTCTGCCTACTGATGCCCGAACCGCACCATTCAGCCCATGATGGTTATCTGGCACATTATAAAAAAACGGGTGAGCGGCGCATCATTGGTAAAAGAAGAGAGCTAGAAGCCCGCCACAAAAACGGAAAACTATTCCCCATAACGCTTTCCGTTAATGAAGTGAAAACATCAACTCAGTTTACAGAAAAAACAATTTTCACAGCGATTGTTTATGACACCACCGAAGAGAAAAATATGCTGCGCTTGAAAGATGAATTTATTTCCACTATTAGTCATGAATTGCGAACCCCCATAACATCAATACGCGGTTCTCTGGGATTGATGATTGGCGGTGTAGTTGGGGAAATTCCCGAAAAAGCACAAACCTTACTTGGGATAGCACACAGTAATAGCGAGCGATTATTACTGTTAATTAACGACCTTCTCGACTTTGAAAAGCTCATGACGGGAAAGTTAGCATTTTCATTTTCCCGCATAGCCATACAGCCATTTATCATTGAATCAGTCACCGCCAACCAAGGTTACGCTGACCAAAATGAAGTTAGTATTGTGATTGGAACGACACTTGACAATGCTTTTGTCTCTGCTGATAGCCGCCGACTCATGCAGGTAATGAACAATCTTATCTCCAACGCTTCAAAGTTTTCGCCCAAAGGTGACACCGTATACATCAACGTAACGCATCACCAAAATAATATACGGGTGAGCATCGTAGACAATGGGCCCGGAATCCCGGATGAGTTTCATGAAAAATTATACGATAAATTCACGCAATCTGATTCATCCGATACACGACAGGTCGGTGGAACCGGCCTTGGCCTAAACATTTCCAAAGCTATTATCGAGAGCCACAATGGCACGATTGATTTTATAACCAGTGCGACGTCAGGCACAACCTTCTTTTTTGATTTACCTGAAATCATTTTGGCAGAACAGCCTGACACAAAAAATGATACTGGAAAAAGTTCAACAAATAGCACTGCACAAGCTCAACAAAACGATATAACCACCAACAGAAATAGGAGCATTGCATGACCACTGCACTCATCGTAGATGATAGCCGGGTATCCAGAATGATGATTCGCGCCATTATTTCTGACGCAAAGCCTGACTGGAACATTATTGAAGCCGAAAGCGGTGACGATGCTCTTTCTGCTATCGATAATGAAACGCCTGACGTTATGATTCTCGATTACAATATGCCGGGAATGAATGGACTGACTCTCGGAGAAAAGTTGAAAGACAAATTTCCTGGCGGAAAAATTTCTTTACTAACGGCCAACATTCAAGACAGTACACAAAAAAAAGCCGCCGAGCTTGGTATAGCCTTCGTCGGCAAACCCATCACTGACGAGAAAATTCGTGGCATCATCCAGGCATCGGAGATTTAATATGGAAACCTTTGGTGACCTGCAAAAAGATTTACTGGCTGAGGCCTTTAATCTTGGCATGGGAAGGGCTGCCGCTTCGTTGAGCGAAATGGTTCATGAAGAAGTACTATTATCTGCCCCTGAAATCGTCTTCATGAATAAAGCAGATGCGGCAAAAGAATTAGGGCGCCAATCCTCTGGCGATGTCAGTGGTGTATCCCAGGACTTCAGTGGATCTTTTGGTGGAGAAGCCATGTTGCTTTTCCCTATTGAAAAAAGTCTGGAGCTTGTCCGATTACTTTTACAAGATACCGTTCCACTGGAAAATCTCACTGAATTTGAAGAAGAAGCCTTAAATGAAATTGGTAACATTATCCTCAATGCCGGGTTAAGCAGCCTGGCTGATTTATTTAAACAGGAAATACAAACGGAGCTGCCCTCTTTCCGGCAAGGCTCCTGCGAAGATTTACTACAAGTTAACACCAACACGCCAAGTGATAACGAATCTGTTCTATTGCTGAGGGTCGATTTCAAGTTGGAAAAAAATGCGGTGGATGGATATGTTCTATTTCTTCTCGACATACAATCTACAGAAGCATTAATTGACAATATAAACATATACCTGAAATCCATCAACGTACTCTAACCTTTATTGCTATTGAAATGACCAAAAAAAACCTACAAAACACCTCGTCAGTTCACACTGAGTTATTGATCAGCGTCATGGATTATTGCCTACACGGCACCATTGTTATTGATGAAAATTACCGTGTGATTTTTTGGAATCAGTGGATGGAAAAATATACTGAAATTAAATCTATCACTGCAGTTGATGAACAACTGTTTACACTTTTCCCTCACTTAATGGGCAAACGAATCCAATGGGCTATAGACGATGCGCTTAATCGCGGGAATTCAGCCGCCCTTTCTCAAACCCTCAACAATGCCCCACTTCCACTTCACTCCGGCATGAATAAAAATGAGGCTGTAAAACAGGCAATTTTTATAAAACCTATTGGAATACAGGGTGAAAACAGGTTTTGTGTCATCCAGGTTCAAGATGTTACGTCTTCTCTTCGCAGAGAAAAACTACTACGAGACACCGCCAACAAGGCCGAAGATGCCAAAATTGCCGCCGAGAAATTAACGGAAGTTAAAACTGAATTTATATCAACCGTTAGCCATGAGCTACGCACACCATTAACGTCAATTCTAGGTTCCCTGGGCCTGTTATGTGGTGGCGCTGTCGGAAATTTATCGGCACAAGTTTCATCACTGATCAACCTTGCTCACAGAAATAGTCAGAACCTACTTGCACTCATTAATGACCTTCTTGATATTGATAAAATAGAATCGGGTAAAATGGATTTTGTTTTCGCTAATATGAAAGTCACCCCTTTTCTGGAAGAATCGATTCTGCGTAACAGTGGCTTTGCGAGCAAACATAATATTCAATTCAATATTACCCCGGCACAAGACGATGTTGATGTTTGTGCGGACGGAAATCGTCTAATGCAGGTTATGAGCAACTTACTCTCAAATGCCGCTAAATTTTCCCCTAAAGGTGGGGCCGTTGAAATTTCAACGACCCTCACAAATAACAAGGTCCGCATCAGCATTAGCGACCACGGACTGGGTATAGCCGAAGATTTTCAGCCGCATCTTTTTGAAAAATTCACTCAAGTCGATTCTTCTAACACTCGCCAGGTAAACGGTAGCGGCTTAGGTCTCAGCATTACTAAAGCGATCATCGAACAGCATGACGGAAACATTGGCTTTAATACTACCTTAGGGGAAGGGTCTACCTTTTATTTTGAGCTACCAGTGATAACAACGAATGCTGACATAAGAAAAGCTTGCAACTAATGTCGACTTATAGCATGTTGCTATACTGTTTATGGCAACCCTGCAACGGCGGCCAAGACCCGCCTTTTCAAACGCAGCATATACTAATGCCGCTGTAGAAAAGAATACCGGTAGCAAGAGTCGGTAACAAGAGTCAGTTGTAAGAGTCGATTTTTGACATAAAACCCAGGAGACATGGCATGAGAGAACTTAACCGTATTTTATATGTGGAAGACGAACCCGATATACAGGCCGTTGCGGAAATTGCCCTTAACGCTGTGGGTGGATTTACCTTAAAAGCCTGTTCATCCGGTGAAGAGGCTTTGGCTGAAGCCGTCGCCTTCGCACCAGACTTGCTACTACTCGATGTAATGATGCCCAGCATGGACGGCCCCACTACATTACTCGAACTCCGCAAGCTCCCGGAATTGGCAAATACACCGGTCATGTTCATGACCGCCAAGGTACAACCACAAGAAATTGCACATTTCAAATCCCTGGGCGCCATGGAAGTTGTGGCAAAACCCTTTGATCCAATGACCCTCGCGGATCAAATAAAAGCCATCTGGGAGCAACACGTCAATGGCTAACAAACGAGAGAATTAATGTCATCATCGAATAATAATACAACCGTTACTTTATTGGCTACGTTGCCATGGCGTCAGATAATTTGCTCCCCTTCAATTACCCTGAGCACTATTCTGAGCTCTACTCTGAGCTCTACTCTGAACTCTACTCTGAACAACCACTCTGAAAAATTACCCTGAACCACTATCTTGCGCAATTGCCCTAAATTACTACCCCGAGCTTATCCTGGACTACTTACCCTTTTTCAATGATTGTAAATTCGGCTTACCACGGTGTTACATTACCGACACTTCAGCGTGCTACGCCAATCTCACCCTCCACTTACTCACCAACGACTTCCCAACTTTCCCCTAATCACTCCCCAATCACTCCCCACGTGCTTTCCCGCCAGTTCCTCCACAGCGCCGCCCGACAAGTACCTGATAAAATAGTAGGCCTATTATTCGCATTATCAAAAAAATTGCTATCACCATAGCGCTATATCAGAAATACACCGCCCCTCGCTACAATACTGGCGATAGCAAGCTGGCGACAAATGCCTGTTAGGATAAAAAACTCGGCCGCAAGCGACCGAGTTTTAAGAACCCAATAGCTCCATCGCTTCGCGATAAAACATAAACATGCCTCTAAACAAAACTCAGCTTCTTGATGTAGGGTGGGCACTGCCCACCAATTACGCACCCAGTCCAAGCCTCGATGGTGGGCACTGCCCACCCTACAAAAGCAGAATTGGTTAATATTGTGGCAAC
>NVUB02000200.1 GCA_002401775.2 Ectothiorhodospiraceae bacterium | reverse complement strand
CCGTCAGCGACATGGATGTCGCTGTCGAGTTTACAGGGATTCATTTATTAAGGAGTACGCGTGCCTCAAATTATAAGCAACTGCACCACTTCCCTTCAATTTGGCACTCTTTCAATACGAAAATTAACGTATTTCTGGATATTACCCGCAGTGAATTCCAGAAACAGACAAATAATGATCGTTTTACACTTTATTGGTAGCCTATTTATCGATTTTCGCACTCAATTTATGCAACTGTAAGGTTTACTTACCCAGTGGCAATAGTGTATTACCTTGTGAAATTTATTTAGCACACCTTCATTGGTATTCCATTTATACCCAAATTAAAATTATTTTTTAGTTATAGGCAATACTTACGGTAAGCTCCTATAAAAGGAGCTTCGTTATGACGACGTTACGTGACAAACCAGCGCTTGATCAACCTGCCCTTATCCGTGAAATACGCATAAACCCAATTGTGCCGAGTGAGTCTGTGCTGGTGGCTACGGCGCGAGGCTTACGGCCAAAGAAGGCTGAGCAACACGTGCCACGCGATACGCGGGTACATGTGGAAACATGCCCTTTTTGTTCGGGTAATGAAAAGATGACTCCCCCGGAGATTGCCCGTTATTCTGCGGGTAATGAGTGGCAGGTGCGTATTGTCGAAAACCTTTACCCGGTCCTGGGTGATGACCACCATTCCCCTGATTTTTCTTTTGGCCTACAACAAACCATTGATGGTTATGGTCGACATGAGGTGATTGTTGATCATGCTAATCACGGCATTAGCGTACATGAGATGAGTGAGGCTCATCTTGCGATGTTGTTTGGTGCGTATCGTGACCGTATGAAGCAACTCTATGAAAGTGACGATCGACTGCGATATGTGCTGGTGTTTAAGAATTTTGGCCCGGCAGCAGGTGGCAGTATCCCTCACACCCACAGTCAGATTATTGCGATGCCAGTGGTACCGGAAAATGTACAGGCCGAAGTCCGCTGCAGCGGTGAGTATTACGCGCAGCATCACCGTTGTGTGTTCTGTTCATTGATTGATGAAGCGTTGACATTTGAAGCCACCATTTATGACCGGGAGTCAGGAGAAGTCCGGCGTCGCCTGGATGTGGGGCAGTATGTGATTGAACGCAGCGAATATTTTATCGCCATTAAACCTTTTGCCAGTCGTTATGAGTGGGAAGTGCATATATTGCCGATAGTGCATCAGGCAGATTTTCAGCGTATTAGTGAAGCGGAACTGGCTGAGTTGGGTAACATACTAAAATCGACCATGGCGCGTTTAGAGGCTGTGCTCGGTGGTGTGCAATATAATTATTTTTTACACACTAAACCCCATCACGCGAACCATGCGGTGGATAGTAGTTACCATTGGCATTTGGAAATATGCCCACGTACCAGTATTCCCACGGGTTTTGAATTGGGCGCGGGCCTCAGTGTCAATACGGTGAGTCCTGAATGGGCCGCGAGCCAATTGAGAAATGTAACAATCTAGTCGCTACGTCGTCTTTTCCACGCAGGTCTTATTGCTGACCGAAATTGCTGCGCGAGCAATCTCGGTCAGTGGGTATGGCGTGCAGAATATAAAATAACCACAATAATAAATTGGCGGTCTTTAGAGATGGTTTCGAGAGGTATTGTCTTGACGCTAAAAACATCATACGAAGGAAAAAAATGTTAAATAATACGGTAAATAATACGGTAAATAATAGACTTAAGGTTAAAGCCAAGGTTTTGTGTGCAAGCTTGTTAGTTGCGTCGCTGTTTAATCCGGCATTTGCGGATGACAAGTCGAAGAAAAAATTAGCCGTTAACAAGGTCAAGGGCGATTTGTCGATCATGGTTCTGGGGTCTGGTGGTCCTGTGGCAACGCCCGAAGGCCGGGCCGGTGCGGGTTACATGATATTTACCGACGGCAAGCCTCGCATCTTGTTGGATGTGGGCGGTGGTACGTTTCAACGCCTGGCCAAGGGTGGCGTTAATGTGAAAGACCTGGATCTGGTATTGCTGTCGCATTTGCATATCGACCATACGGGCGATCTGTCGTCCGTCATTAAAACCATTTACTTCCATACCGCAATGGCGGGGATGACCCGTGATAACCCCATTCACATCTGGGGGCCGGCCAGCAACATTGGCGGAATTCCAAGCACTACGGAATATGTGGATGGACACTATGCCATGCCAAATGGTGTTGAGCGTTATCTGAACGGGTTCACTGGCGTCATCAATGCCGGCACGTTTAATTACAGAGCGCATGACCTGAGCCCGGACTGGATGTCCGGTATACCGGAAGTGGTTCTGGAGCAGGATGGTCTTAAAATTACGGCAATGCCCGTTAAACATGGCCCAGTACCTGCGGTTGCTTATCGTATTGACTACAAGGGCAAGAGCATTGTGTATTCCGGTGACACTAATTCTGAATCTGGCAATATGGCGATGCTGGCAAAGGATGCTGACTTGCTGATTTACGATACAGCCATCATGGATACGAACCCGAATCCAGCGATGCTGCAGTTACATACTACGCCATCGCGTATGGGTGAAGTTGCGGCGACAGCCATGGTTAAAAAGTTAGTGTTGTCGCACATTACGCCCATTACCTCACCGCAATTGCATGAAGTGAGACATTTGGTACGTGCCCAAGGGTTTACCGGCAAGATCAAGGCGGCGAAGGACTTAAAAGTATTTAATCTAGGCGATTAGCTTTTTGTTTTGACACGTTGCATCTGCTGAAGCGATGCAGAAAAAGCCCGGCCCATTTGTGTCGGGCTTTTTTGTGGTTTATTTTAATGCTGTTCGCTGTTCCGGAAACATAATGTTGCACGTCTTAGCTTACCGTACCGTTGCATAAGTCGAGTCTAAAAAAACGATAAATAAGCGACCAATAAAGTGTAAAACGATCATTACATATCTGTTTCTGGAATTCATGGCGCGTAATGTCCAGCAATACGTTAACTTTCGGACGGTAAAGTGTGCCAATCTGAAGGGCTTATAAAGCATGTGAAAGGATTGATGCTATTAGACACATGAAATTGCACCCTCACTTTCGTCATTCCAGGTTTGGCCCGAAACCCCGTAGTGTCAACGACATTCTGGATGCCGGGTCAAGCCCGGCATGACGATAATAAGATAATGGGAGTGGATTGGATTTGTTTGTGCATTTTTTGGTTATTGAAACAGTACACGAGTAGCGATGGTCTACTATTGTTGATTCAATGTCGTTTTCTTAGGATTATTTTTGCTGGCGCGCTATCGTGATGATGGTGATGTTGGTCGACGAAGACGGCAACTAAGGGCCGTTTACTAATGAACCGGCAGTCACTTTACACAATGACACAAGGAAAGAGGGCGCATGGATAAAGAGAAGGTAACGACTTACATAGGCGAAAATGTTGACGTGCAATGGGATAGTCGTTTGTGTATCCATATTGGTGAGTGCGGTTATGCAAGCGGGGACCTGTTTGTGGCAGGGCGGGAGCCATGGTGCCAGCCTGATATGGTTTCTGTTGACAATACAAAAGACGTCGTACAGCGATGCCCCTCCGGAGCGTTAAGCTTTCAAGTAAAAGATGGCAGTGCAGTAGAAGTACCCGCAGCGGAGAATACGGTTCAAGTTGCTTATAGCGGGCCACTGTATGTGCAGGGTGATCTTGAAATAGAAGGTGCGCCTGAAGATATGCCCGGCATAAAATTCCGTACGGCATTGTGTCGGTGTGGACTATCCAGCAACAAACCCTTTTGCGATAACAGCCATGGCGGTGGCAACTTTACGGACTATGGCGCCGTGGGCGAGCAAGGCGACGGTTACACACAAGCGGGCGGCAAGCTGAAAATTACCGCATTAAAAGATGGGCCGCTGTTACTGGAAGGGAATTTTTCGATCACCGCCGCCAGTGGACGAATTGCCTGGCGCGGAGACAACGCCGCATTATGCCGGTGTGGACAATCCAAAAATAAACCGTTTTGTGATGGCAGCCATTCGAAGGTCGGGTTTAAGGGGTGAGGGGATAGTGCTGGGTTCTTAGTGCTAAGTGCTAAGTGCTAAGTGCTAAGTGCTAAGTGCTAAGGACTGAGTGCCAAGAACTAATACAGTCCGTCTTCCCGGCATGTTTTTAGCCGGGGTCCAGTGCCTTTGAACGGGGTATAAAGTCTCTGGATACCGGGTCAAGCCCGGCATGACGGTTTTTTTGTCCTGAGTGCTAAGAACTGAAGACTACGTGCTGGGGACTGGTGGTCTAATGTAGGAGCAGCTTCAGCCGCGACGGTAATTACGCAGCGCTTTGATCGAGGCTGAAGCCTCTCCTACAGCCCCCGGAACTCTTCACTCAGCACTGGTTTTTGTAGGTCATGTTGCGTAGCTACGTGACGCGAAAGCTTGGCCGAGCACTCAGCACTCAGTACTCCGTCTTAGAGGGTCGTTTCTCTGAACGGGCCAGTACATCCATGGCGGCGTTGATGGCTTGTAATCGTTGTTCGTCTCCGCCGCGGTCGGGGTGGTGTTTCATGGCGAGGCGTCGGTGTTGGGATTTGATCGTGGCCCAGTCTACGGGGTCTTTGAGTTCCAGTTCGGTAAGGGCTGCGTGGCGGTCGTCGTCGCGTACAAATTTTTGCCAAAAGGTACCGATTAATGCATCAACATCATTCTTGTGGGTATTTTCCAGGTTGTTGAGGTCGAGGTAATAATCGCGCAGAGGGTCGTGAGGGGCGATGGCGTCGCTGGTGCTGGTTGAGTGTGGTAACAACTGAATGCACAGCGCGCTAATATCGAGGCGAGCTTCGTTGTTATTGCTGAGTGAGTCACGTAAGCGGTAAAGCGAATGGAAAAGGAAAAAATGCGTTTGAAAAAGCGAGAGGTTGTCTCGTAGACAATCAATATCAAAGTGGGGGTTGCCAGCGTCGGCTAAGCGTTGAATGAGGTCGTATTCGCTGATGCCCTGAGGTTGGGCGCGTAACACCTTTAACAGCTGTTGAGAAAATTGCTCGTGTTGCCCCACGTGGGTTTCCTCAAATCAGCTGTATAAAAGGTGTTGTCGCTTACGATGGCGGTTGTTTAGTTGACCTTCTTGTCTTCGTTTACTTTAAGCAGCTCAATTTCAAAAACCAGTGTTTCGTTAGGACCGATGCTGCCGCCCTGGCCTCGTGCGCCATAGGCCAGCTCAGACGGGATAACGACCTGCCATTTATCACCTTCATGCATGAGTGGTAGCACTTCTTTCCAGCCGTCGATAACCTGGTTGACGCTAAAGGTGGCAGGGGTTTTACGTTTGTAGGAACTATCGAATTCTTTACCATCGATCAGGGCGCCACGGTAGTGAGCGGTGATTGAAGAGTCAGGTGCGGGTTGTTTGCCTTTACCAGACAGCAGGACTTTGTATTGCAGTCCGCTATCACGGGTAATCACGCCCTCTTTCTTTTTGTTTGCGGCGAGGTAGGCTTGTCCGGCGGTTTTCGCTTTATCACCTTCGGCATTACGCTTGGCCATCATATTTTCTTGCGCCATTTGCATGGCGGCGCGCATTTCCTGGACGGTAATTTGTGGGGCTTCGCCTTTCAATACATCATTAATGGCTTGTGACATGGCGCCAGTATCAATATCAAAGTTATCTCGTTTAAACCCCTGGCCAATCTGGAAGCCAAGGGCATAGCTCAATTTTTCTTTGTCGGTACTGGGCTTTGCAGCCATAGCGGACGAGGTGTGGAGTGCAAAAATAGCGGTTAGACCGCAGAGGATAATATGTCGTTTCACGATGAGTTCCTTATGGTAGATAGGTAGTAAATGTGAATGTTAATTGGGGAATAAAAATTTAAAGGAAGCGGCGCCAATCAAAAGAAGGATCGCCAATGACCAAAAAATGCGGATTTAATAATGAGTCTTTAGTGTTGTATTTTAGCGGTTGCCCGTCGGTTTTAATAATGCATCCACCGGCTTCTTCGACGATAGATTGTGCCGCAGCGGTATCCCATTCGGAAGTAGGTCCGAGCCTGGGATAAAGGTCGGCTTTACCTTCGGCCACTAAACAAGATTTCAGAGAGCTGCCCATGCTGACGATTTCGTATTTACCAACGCGCGATAAAAAGGCTTCCAGCGAATCGCCGCGGTGTGAGCGGCTGCCAGCGATAATGCTACTGTCCGGCACCTTGCTTCGGGTGCGAATGGCGACAGCTTTTCCGACATTGCTAGCGCCCCCTACTGTTATCTTGAAGGCGCCAGTGCCGCGTGCCGCATAGTAGGTGGCACCGGTTACAGGGGTGTAGATCACACCGAGTACGGAATCATGATTGTCGATGAGGGCAATATTGACAGTGAATTCACCATTGCGTTTAACAAATTCACGGGTGCCATCCAGTGGGTCTACCAGCCAGTAACGTTGCCATTGGCTACGCTCAGCAAATGGAATGCTGGCGGATTCTTCGGACAACACAGGAATGTTAGGCGTGAGCTTGCTGAGGCCATCGACGATGGTGTTGTGGGCAGCCATGTCTGCCGCCGTCAATGGTGAGTTGTCGGCTTTTTGCTCAACATCAAAATCGGTGCCGTAAATATCCATGATGCGCTGGCCAGCCAGTACTGCCAGTTCAATGACATTTTGGATGAGCGCCTCGTTGTTGTTTGCGTCACTTGTGTTGCTTGGGTGCTGGCCCGTTGTTTCTGTCATTGAGGGGGTTCCTGCATACTGGTTAGGGTTTTAATGTGTTGTGTTATCGGTGGTGCTCACTGTGACAACATGGGTGACATGTTAACGACGGCGTTGCGCAAGGTGTTCACGCACCATGAATAAAGCCGCAATGCTGCGGGCTTCAGTACACTCTTCCAGTTCCAATAGTCTGGGAAGGTCATCCAGTCGCCAGGGTATCACTTCGATCATTTCCGGTTCATCCCCTTCATGTCTTTCTTCATAAAGATCTTCAGCCAGCACAATATGAGTAAGGTGACTAAGGTAGCCCGGCGCAACGGTCAAGCTGGTTAAGTGATGCAATTGGTTGGCGCCGTAGCCAACTTCTTCCATAATCTCGCGGTTTGCGGCGTCTAACAAGGGTTCGTTGGCTTCGATTCTCCCTTTAGGTAATGCGATTTCATAACGGTGCACACCGGTGGCATATTCTCGAATGAGCAGCACCGTGTGTTCGTCGAACATGGGCACAATGAGTACGGCGCCGCCTTCCGACCCCACTAATCGTTCATGACTCACTTCGGTGCCATTAGGGAAGCGTAAATCACGACGTTCTACTCTGAATATATTAGTGCGCGCGACAATTTCGGAATGCAATACTTCCGGATTTGTGCGAGGGGATATTGTGTGAGTTGGATCTTCGCTCATGGTGGTGTCCTTCTTGAATGGCGACGAGTTTGTGTCACAACGAGGCGTTGCATCACCCTATTTACAGTCTGGGATGCAAAACCGAATCGCATATGCCTGAGCGTAAAAGGTAACTTGTGAACGGCAAGTTGCGCAATAGTAGCGTGTTGATAGTGTGATAGCACGAAAAAAAGAGGGTGAAGATCGCACGTTAATATTGCGCAAGCATTGCGTAAATTATAAAAAGAGACTATAAAACCAGGCAATTCATTAAGTATTGGTGTAACAAATGCCGGAACGTATGCATTTTGCGTAGCCTGTAGTGAATCGGATGAGGGTCATTAGTGTCAATCTATAAGGTGAATTGCCACGTTATAGCGGGCATTTACACTATGTATAATGCTTAATTGTCACTGTTAAACACATTAAGGGGAGAACGCCACATGGCACTGAAGAAAGTAGCGAAGAAGAAAACCGCAAAGAAAAAAGTTGCTGCGAAGAAGGCTGCACCGGCTAAAAAAATAAAGGTCATTAAAGAAACAATGACTAAAACAGCGTTGTATGCAGAAATAGCAGAAACAACGGAACTTTCCAAGAAAGATGTCGTCAAGGTTTTTGAAGCATTGGGTGACATTATTAACGGACACATTAAAAAGAATGCTGTGGGTACCTTCACGCTGCCGGGACTGTTGAAAGT
This sequence comes from Ectothiorhodospiraceae bacterium, assembly GCA_002401775.2. Taxonomy (GTDB): domain Bacteria; phylum Pseudomonadota; class Gammaproteobacteria; order SZUA-152; family SZUA-152; genus SZUA-152. The sequence continues at coordinate 9,872 of NVUB02000200.1, read as the reverse complement.
AAAAACCGTTCGCAAGCCTGCCACCAAAAAACGTAAAGGTGTTAATCCTTTCACGGGCGAAGATACAATCTTCAAGGCCAAGCCTGCTCGTACCGTGGTAAAAGTATTACCACTGAAAAAAATGAAAGACATGACGGCCTAAGTATTTGTCATAGCATTTGCATTAGCACTTGCCTTAGGGAACTGGCCTTGCCAGCTTTAGTCTGTGACGCATAAAAAAACGGGAGCCACTGGCTCCCGTTTTTTTATGCGTAACCCGTGGCTGGGTTTTACGATGCCTAAGCGTTGATTGAATCTCAGGCCGGCGTTAATTCATCAATCGGCCAGCGTGGTCTTGCGCCAAATTCGTTATTCTGGGATTGGCCAGCGGCAAGACGCAAAGAGCCCGCGAAGGCGATCATGGCACCGTTGTCGGTACAAAATGCGGGTCGCGGGTAAAAAATATCAAAACCTTCTTGTTGGGAAAGCGCCGACAACTTTGCGCGCAGTGCCTGATTTGCGCTGACACCACCCGCCATCACCAAACGGTTAAGCCCGGTTTGTTGCAAGGCACGTTTACATTTAATCGCCATGGTATCGGCAACGGCATCTTCAAATGCCCGGGCAATATCGGCACGGGTCTGCATCATCCCAGCATTGGATTGAGTGTCGTCAGATGGGTAATCGGCTGGCGTGTTATTGCGCAGGGTGGTAATGGCAAATGTTTTGAGGCCACTGAAACTGAAGTCGAGCCCGGGACGGTTGGTCATGGGGCGGGGGAAGCGAAATCGTTTCGGATTTCCTTGCAGGGCCAATTTGGCGAGTGCCGGGCCGCCGGGGTAATCCAGCCCAAGCAGTTTGGCGGTCTTGTCGAAAGCTTCGCCAGCGGCATCATCAAGGGTTTCACCAATAATAGTGTATTGGCCAATGCCTTTAACGGCGACTAACAATGTGTGTCCACCGGATACCAGCAGGGCGACAAAAGGGAATGCAGGGGGCTTGTCTTCTAATAGAGGGGCGAGCAGGTGCCCTTCCATGTGATGCACGGCAACGGCGGGCACTCCCCAGGCCCAGGCCAGGCTGCGACCAATAGACGTGCCGACTAACAATGCGCCTACCAGGCCGGGGCCAGCAGTGTAGGCAACACCATCGATGTCATGTTTCTGACAGTGGGCTTGATCCAGCACTTGTTGTATTAGCGGCAGGGTTTTGCGCACATGGTCCCGTGAGGCGAGCTCGGGCACCACGCCGCCATAGTCAGCATGGAGTTCTACCTGACTATAGAGCGCGTCTGCGAGTAGCCCAGATTCGCTATCATAGAGCGCAATGCCGGTCTCATCGCAGGAGGTTTCTATCCCGAGGGTGAGTTGTGAGGGTGGTTTTGAGACTTTATTGTTCATATTTTGTAATTTTCGGCTCCGAGGCTTTGCATTTTAGCGCGTTAGTGACTAGACTTCCCGGCTCTCCGCGTTTGCGAGAGTGTGTTTGTATTGTTTTTGGCTTTCATTGTTTTGATATGATGTCGATATGGCTTCAGTTTAGTGTCGATCTGGTTTCGATTTACCGCAATGCATTTGCCTAAATAATGACAACACAACGAATAATGCCAAATAAATTGCAGCGATGCGCATAGTGTATCACTGCCTACAGTAAGAAAATGTAAGAGGATTGGAAGACCAATGCCCAACGTTCGAGTAAGAGAGAATGAGCCTTTCGATATTGCCCTGCGTCGCTTCAAGCGTTCGTGTGAAAAGGCAGGAGTACTGACTGAAGTACGTCGTCGTGAATTTTATGAAAAGCCCACTCAGGCGCGTCAGCGCAAGATGGCGGCAGCCGTTAAGCGTCAGTTGAAAAAAACGTCGCGTGATATTCAGCGTCGTAAACGTCTCTACTAAGATATTTTTGTAGTCGTTCCCGCAGGGCACCGGTTTCGATGTACCGATGTTGATGTACTGATGCCGTTGTTAAGGCGTTGCGGGATGCTTCATCCTTTGTTTAGATTCTTGTCAGTCGTTAGAATAACGGCTGACCTGCTACTGTGCGAGCGTGATCATGGCTGATTCAGACCTGAAGCAAAAGTTGACTGAAGATATGAAAACGGCGATGCGTGCCAAAGACAAACCACGCCTTGGTGTTATTCGTTTAGTGCTGGCAGCGATTAAACAGCGTGAAGTTGATGAAAGAATCGATCTGGATGATACCCAAGTGCTGGCCGTGCTCGATAAAATGGGCAAGCAGCGTCGTGACTCGGTAAAGCAGTTCGCCGATGCAGGGCGACAGGAATTGGCAGATCAGGAAACGTTTGAGATAAGCGTCCTGCAAGACTATCTGCCGAAAGCGCTTACTGAGGCAGAGCTCGACAATCTGATTACCGCCGCCATAGAAAACTCTGGCGCCACAACCATGCAAGAAATGGGTAAAGTCATGGGCATTCTCAAACCCCAGGTGCAAGGCCGGGCGGACATGGGTGCTGTTAGTCAGGTGATTAAATCGAAGTTAGGTGGTTGATCCCACACTATATTCTGGTGGCTCTTTTCTGTTCTTACCCAGGTGTCGTTACCTAGGTGTCGTTACTCAGCTGTTGTTATTTAGAAGTGTACTCAGGGCCCCAAAGGACCCAGGGGAAAGAGTAAAGATGCAAGCGAAAAGTCCGCACCTGCCTTCTGAGGCTGGCTTTTATTTTCCTTTTTCCCTTTTCTCTTTCATCTGAACTCTTGTATCTTTAAACCATGTCCGGTCGCATCCCCACTTCGTTTATAGATGAATTACTCGTGCGCGTGGATATCGTTGATACCATAGACAGCCGTGTACAGCTTAAAAAAACAGGTCGGGAATATCAGGCCTGCTGTCCTTTTCATAACGAAAAAACCCCCTCTTTTACGGTCAGTCCTGATAAGCAGTTTTATCATTGCTTTGGCTGCGGTGCGCACGGTACGGCGCTGGGCTTCCTCATGGAATATGAGCATATGGGGTTTGTGGAGGCCGTTGAAGAATTGGCCGCCTCAACCGGTATGGAAGTACCGCGTGAAGCCGGGCAGGTGCCCGAGCAGCGCAGCCATCAGGACTTGTACGGTGTTATGGAAAAAGCGGCGGCGTATTTCTGTCAGCAGTTAAAACGCCACGAGCAAGGGCCGCGAGCCGCCGAATACCTTAAAGGACGTGGTTTGACGGGTGAAGTCGCGGCGGCGTATGAATTGGGATTTGCACCGCCAGGCTGGGATAATGTGGGCGCACACCTGCTTGGCCAGGGGGTGACGGAAGCGCAGCTAGTGGAAGCCGGACTGGTCGTTAAAAAAGACAAAGGCGGACATTACGACCGTTTCCGGGATCGGGTGATGTTCCCAATCAGGGATCGTCGTGGCCGTGTCGTCGCCTTTGGTGGTCGTCAGCTGGGCAATGATGATGGCCCTAAGTACCTCAATTCGGCGGAAACACCCATTTTTCATAAAGGGCGCGAGTTGTACGGTCTGTATCAGGCGCGAAAAGCCGAGCGCAAACTGGCGCATTTGATCGTCGTCGAAGGCTATATGGACGTGGTGGCGCTCGGCCAATTTGGGGTCCGTAATGCCGTTGCAACGTTAGGCACAGCGACCACGCGAGATCATTTAGAGCGGCTGTTTCGAGTCGTGCCGCATATCGTGTTTTGTTTTGACGGTGACCGCGCCGGGCGTCAAGCCGCGTGGCGCGCGCTGGAAAACGCCCTGCCCATATTAAGCGAAGGCCGACAGCTTGGCTTCATGTTTTTGCCAGACGGTGAAGATCCGGATACGCTAATACGCAAGGAGCACCAGGCAGGATTTGAAGCGCGTGTAGCAAGTGCTCAAAGTTTCTCAGATTATTTTTTTGGTGAATTACTGGAATCGGTCGATATTGCTACTATTGACGGCCGGGCACGGTTGGTAGAACGTGCCCGGCCATTACTGGAAAAGCTGCCAGAAGGTATGTTTCGACACATGATGGCGACACGTTTGGCGGAAATCGCGAAAATTGAGCCCTTTGCGTTGGGTGCTCTTACCATCGGTACGCGTAAGCCCAGCCGGGTATCCCGGTCGATGCCTGCCCGTACAGGTTCACCGTCGACATTACGGTTGGCCATTCAGTGCTTATTGCACCGGCCAAGTCTGGCTGAGCAGGTAGAAGATTGGTCAATGCTCCAGGATTTGGAGCTGCCGGGTGCCGCTATTTTACGGCGACTCGTTGAATTATTGAGAATAAACCCTCACTTCAGTTGTGGCGCTATTATTGAGCACTGGCGCGCGCTTGACCATATTGAAGAAGCGGGTCACTTGGCGAAGCTCGCCACTCAGCCGCTGATGGTGCCGGATGAAGGTCTAGACGTTGAATTTCAGGCAATTGCAAAAAAACTGTCTGTGCTCAGAGATGAGCAACGCTGGGAATATTTGATGTCCAGGATAACGCTAGGTTCTGCCACGGAAGCTGAAATGCACGAATATACCCAGCTGAGTTCTACATAAAGTCGCGCAGCGCAATGCAGGTAATAGTACGTTTTATGGCAGCATTTGACTTCTTTATTGAATATAAGTGCATAATTGTGGTCAAAAATGAACACTAATTTGTCATAGATACGCAAAATCAGTCGCCAATTCATGGCGAGCTTTGGTATAATACCCGGCTAATTTTGGGTCGGCTTTGAGGACTGGACAATTACATGTCTATAAATGTAGAGCAACAATCGCAGCTCAAGCTGCTGATAGCCAAGGGCAAAGAACAGGGCTTTCTGACTTATCGGGAAGTGAATGATCACCTGCCTAGTGGTATCGTCGAAGCAGATCAAATCGAAGATATCATCAGTATGATTAACGACATGGGCATAAAGGTCCATGAAGTTGCCCCGGATAAAGACAGCATCGTCTTATCTGAAGAAAATGAATCCACCGATGAAGACGCTGCCGAAGAAGCCGCCGCCGCACTGGCCACGGTAGACGGTGATTTTGGTCGCACTACCGACCCCGTTCGCATGTATATGCGTGAAATGGGTACGGTCGAGTTGCTGACGCGTGAAGGCGAAATCGTCATCGCCAAACGCATTGAAGACGGCATCAACCAGGTCATGAATGCACTGGCGCATTACCCAGGCAGTATTCGCACAGTATTGGACGCCTATCAGCGGGTTGCCGATGGCGAATCCCGCCTGACGGATCTTATCGTAGGCTTTGTCTCTGAAGACGACGATATTCCTGTTCCTCCGCCGGGCCCTAAGAATACCGGCGCCGATAAAAAAGATGGCGACGACGAGGAAGAAGTTGATACCGGCCCTGACCCGGAAGAAGCGGCTGAGCGCTTTGGTGCCGTCAAAAAACTGTTTGGGCGTTATTGGAAGTCCTCAGAAAAACACGGTCGCCATGACGAGCGCAGCGTGGCAATTTACGCTGAAATGATAGAAGAGCTTGCCCAAATCAGGTTGATCAACAAGTTCGCTGAAATATTAATCGTCAATGTACGCAATGTCGTGCACAGTGTCCGCACGCACGAGCGCGTGATTATGGACATCTGCGTCAGCAAGGCACGTATGCCTCGCAAAGAGTTCATCACCTCTTTCCCCGACAACGAGACAGATCTGGGCTGGTTACAGCGCCAGATTGATGCCAAAGCAGAATATTCATCGGTACTGGAAAATTACTCCGATGAAATTCGCCGTGCGCAAAATAAACTGGTCGAGATTCAAAAGGTCGCCACCATTTCCATCGGTGAGATCAAAGAGATCAACCGTAAAATGTCCATCGGCGAAGCCAAGGCCCGTCGTGCCAAGAAAGAAATGGTGGAAGCCAACCTGCGACTGGTTATCTCCATCGCCAAAAAATACACCAACCGTGGTCTGCAATTTCTTGACCTTATTCAGGAAGGCAACATCGGCTTGATGAAAGCGGTAGACAAGTTTGAATACCGTCGTGGTTACAAGTTCTCGACCTATGCGACCTGGTGGATTCGTCAGGCCATTACCCGCTCCATCGCGGATCAGGCCCGTACCATTCGTATCCCCGTGCACATGATTGAAACCATCAACAAACTCAATCGTATCGCGCGTCAAATGTTGCAGGAAATGGGCAGAGAACCAACGCCAGAAGAATTGTCAGAACGCATGGAAATGCCCGAAGACAAAGTGCGTAAAGTGCTGAAGATCGCCAAAGAGCCCATCTCCATGGAGACCCCCATCGGTGATGACGAAGACTCACGCCTGGGTGACTTCATCGAAGACGCCAACTTACTGTCGCCCGTAAACTCGGCTACTTTTGAAGGTCTGCGCGAAGCGACTCTGGATGTATTGGACAGCCTCACCGCGCGTGAAGCGAAAGTCCTGCGTATGCGATTCGGTATCGACATGAATACCGACCACACCCTCGAAGAAGTCGGCAAACAGTTTGACGTAACCCGTGAACGTATTCGTCAAATCGAAGCCAAAGCACTACGTAAGTTGCGCCATCCCAGCCGATCCGATAACCTGCGCAGCTTTATCGATGCAGAAGCGTCCGAATCCTCATCATCATCGGGTTCATCGTCATAGTATCGGTGTGCGGAAATCGCACAGCGCCACCGTAAAACGTGGCAAATTCAGGGCCTGTAGCTCAGTTGGTTAGAGCAGGGGACTCATAATCCCTTGGTCGTAGGTTCAAGTCCTACCGGGCCCACCATAAAAGTAAATACGTAAGTTGGCCCCGCCTAAGGCGGGGCTTTCATGTAGTCTCGCAATGAAGGTGGGCAGGACGTGCGTTAGCATTGAATGTCCTTGTGTCCCTGGCTCGACCCCAAGGCAGACGATTTTTAAATCAAATAAGTTATAGCTCCTGTTAGTGTTCCTATGGCGGTCAATGGCAGCAAACAGTCGGAATTCCCATTCAGTAGACCGTGGGTTTGACGCTCCTTACTTGGTGCAATTAAATTAATGTCTTTCGGATCAGGCTCCTACATTTTTGAATTCAATTGGCTCATAAACCCTTGCGTCGTAGGTGCAAACCCTCCTGGATGCATCATAAATAAATAGCTAGATGGTAGCCGCTAGCTATTTAGTTTTTGGCGTTTTGTCTGGTCAAGGCTATATCTTACTATGTGAATATGGTAGATACTGGCGGCATCTTTACGGGTTAAGTAATTTCAATATCATACTCGATGCGATAGGCATTTTGTGGACGGGCATAACTATAATAATTATGGATAATCAACGTAGTTCGCTCTTAATCGTATGACTACTCTAACTAATCCTCCCCTGCTTGAGGCAATCTTCGAGATTCGTTGGGGTGAACGGTCTCCCGGCGATTTTAAATATTCATCAGAAGAACATAGTCTTTTGCCTGGCATGGTGACTTCGGAAGCCATCAAACGTGGCTTCGGTGTTACTGAGTCTTTGGAACATACCTCCGGGCTAGGAGTTATGCTTCCGATGCAGATTAATCATAGATTTCGTAAATCTGCCAAAACATGGCCGTGCCTCCAACTTGGGTTGGGGGTATTTACTGTAAATCAGATAGCCGACGGCTATGACTGGGATATTTTTCGTAATGATATTAGCGAGGGCTTTGATATATTTAGAAGCGTTAGTCCTGACGCGCTAAAAAATGACCGCCATGACACAACTCTGATCCTACGTTATCAGGATGCTTTTTACCCTGACGAAGGCATGAGTGCTTACCAATACATTGAAAAGTATTTAAATATCACAGTAACCCTTCCTTCTGAATATACATCGTCTGAATTGCTATCATCAGATTTAAAGGATGTACATTTTCGATTTAATACGTCTACTGTAAAACCACAAGGTAGTATTAGTGTCAGCTTGGTAAGTGCAATAATCAACGGACACCCTGGTTTGCTCATGGAGACTGTTGTTGAATCAAATGCGAAAAAAGTTTTAAGTGAATACAGTGTCGAAACACTGCTTGAGTGGGCCGAGACTGCTCATGACTTACAGCGGCATGCCTTCACGTCACTAATTAATAAGAGCCCCTATAGCCAATGATAGCTCTTGATGTTAATCCGGAGGCTGTGTCAAGTGAAGAGATTTCCATTCGGCAGAATCGTCCTGTTTCTTCTTGGTCTAGCGCTCTAGCGGACACCCCTTTTGAGCGTGGCGTTCGCAGTGCAAATTGTTCTTTCGGTGATATTTCAAGTTCAAATGTTCAAATTTACTTAGTCCCGCTGCCTTTTAAAAATGGAAGCGGCAGTTACATTATCGCATTTGATGAAGACTATTCTCACTTAGTCTCGCGTTTACCGTGGGTTGCAGACTTTTTTGAAAATGCCAGTTTTGCAAATGATGTAGCATCATTATTACCGTACTATTCGCATTTGAATGAGTTAATAGTTGAGAAAGATTTTGATTCACTTGACGATATCTTAAATCAAATCAAAGTGCAGCAGTTAAGCGATGTTTTACTGGTAGGTGTTTTAAGATTAACTTATCTCAGTAAGGCATATCTTCCTAGTTGGTCAAATTTATTGAAAGAGGTTCAGTATGAGATTGAACGTCGCGGTTATGAGAAGGATTTAATTCTTAGCGGGTTGTTGTGAGCTTAATATGAATGTAAAGAGTGTTCATAATAGCTTGATTGAAGACTTGGGTCATATTGCTGTTGCGATATGCCGGCCTGATAAAAATAAAAATCAACAGCACATAGGCTTTGTATACAAAGACGCTGACGATAATGTTCGATTGTTGCACTTACGATGGCATTACAAACTTTCAAACGATGAATTCTCAGACGAATACTTATGGCTCGAGCTGCCGATAGACCCAATAAATAAGATACATTTGGCGACAGTATGTTCATTGATTGTGACATCGAATGTTCAAGGGATTCCCTACAGCCTGGGCATGGGCGATAGCAATTTCACAGAAACTGGTAATTTTGTCGCACAAAACTCCTATGCAGGATTAACATGCGCAACTTTTGTTATGCAGGTTTTTGATTCTCAGAGGTTGCCTATAATCGATTTAGATAATTGGAAACATCGAAAATCCGATAAAAAATGGCAGCGCCAGATACTTCAACAACTTGAGCTATGGCTTAAGCGCAATGAATATGAAAAGAAATATATTGACGACTATTTGGCTTATCAAAACCGTTTAATCAAAGCAGGGTGTGCACGCTATAAGCCTGAAGAGGTCGCGGCGGCTTCCGCTATGGGGTCTCCGCCCCACGGGGCTGAACCAGTGAAGAAACCCGCCGCTCAACTTTTAAACGATGTAATAGCACATTCAACTTAGTGAGGTATCCATCATTTGGGTCAGCATTCTCCCAACCAACCACAATGTCAAAAACCTCAAGGAATCAGAATGGTTAAAGGGATTTGCCGAGCCCAAACTCCGCATGCTCAATTTGCTGCCTTCAATGTTCCCCATCATTGACGATTCACTCTTTCATGGCAATTCGTTACCCTAGTTAACTCGCATTCCCACGCTCCCGCGTGGGAATGCGTAAGAAAACAACATGCAGTGCAGTTATTTCCGAATCTATGACTTGCAGGGCTAGGGGGCGTTGCAATGAGCGAGCTATCCCAGGCCAATATGGCGTTATTAGATGACATCAAAGCTTTAATTCATCAGGGTAGACAACTGGACACAGTGGTAGTTGATGTCGAACTGACCTTGCTTTATTGGAAGGTAGGAATGGGTATTTCCACAACCGTATTGAAGGGTGAGCGGGGTGAATATGGCAAGCAGGTGATCGAAGATTTGGCCACTAAACTAATGCTCACTTTTGGTCGGAGTTGAAGTAAACAGCAGTTACAAATTGTCTCCCCACTGTGGTGACAATTGAGCTGGAGTTATTTCAAAGCACTCACCATCCACGAGGCGGACCAAACTAACCATATGAAACCATTGAAAAAGGAGCCTAAAATATGCCAAGTTCAGTGCATAAAAACACCTTTTCGTTATT
>NVUB02000020.1 GCA_002401775.2 Ectothiorhodospiraceae bacterium | reverse complement strand
TTCACTTTGCGCCGTGTTTAACCTAAATTAATCAGTTGGATCGTAGCGAGGGTGTCTAAGGTGCTGAAGATAAACTGTTTTTCCAGTTTTTAAGACTCACCCGTAGAATGACTACGCGATCGCCTTAAAAACTGGAAAAACAGTTTATCTTCAGCACCTTAGACACCCTCGCTACGATCCAACTGATTAATTTAGGTTAAACACGGCGCAAAGTGAATTCCGGGTAATTTCGGTAACGGTAACGGTAACGGTAACGGTCATTTTTAATGAAGATAGTGCTTTGCTGTCCAAAGGGGCTCATTCAGTCCATCATCAATCCCCCACAGGTACCTGACATCAGCATTTCTGAGTGCAGGAATGCGTCATATTCACACTTAATAGAGTGGTATTTTCGCGGAATGTGGCATATTCTACGCCCAACGTGAGTTGGCTAGGCAAAGCACAGGGTTGTTTTGTTGTTGTTCTGTGCCAGCATTAAAAGGGATTTATGGTATGAAAAACAGTTTAATGGCATTTGTAGGTAAAAATCGTCTGATCTGTGTGCAGGGTTGTGTGCAGGGTTGTTTGCAGGTAGTTGTGCTCGGCTTGATGCTGATCGCCTCCTCATCGCTTCTGGCCGCTCGGCCAACCATCGCGGTATTAGACTTCACTGCGGATAAAGACACCATTACCTTCGGGCCAAATTTTGTGGTACGCGAAACCGTAGAGGCTTCGACAAAGTTTTTAAGTTCTGAACTACTGACCTTTCTTGTTAAAACCAACAAGTTTGATGTCGTAGAGCGAAGCCGAATGAAAGACATTTTGACTGAGCAGGAGTTTAGTGAGTCTGGATATATCTCACCTGAAACAGCCGTTAAACTTGGCCAATTAATTGGTGCTGACTACTTCGTGATGGGCAAAATTGAGCTGTTTAAGGCGGGTGTTGAAAGTAAAAAAATCCCCTATACGGACGAAGTCATTCGCCAATACAAGGGCAAGATGACGGTTAATGTTCGTATCGTTGACAGCCGTGGCGGAAAAATAGTGACGGCAAACAAGTTTGTCATTGAGCATGAAAGCAAAAACCGAAAAAATGATGAAACCGCGGATGACTTTCTCGACGCACTGAAGGAAAAAACCGTGATGGGTATTGTTAACGGTATTGTCGAAGGTGTGTTCCCCCTGAAAATTATTAAAATTGCTGGCAGCAAGGTTTATATCAACCGTGGTGCGGGCGTAGGATTTAACGTTGGAGATACTCTAGCAGTCTATTCTCAGGGTGAAAGTCTGGTTGACCCTGATACCGGGGAAGCCTTGGGTAGTGCCGAAGAACAGGTCGGTACTGTTGAAGTGGCCTCGATCCAGAAAAAATTCTCCACTGCGACTATTATCTCGGGCGCGGGTCAAATAATAAAAGGCTCGGTGGTCAGGTTAGGAGAGCCTGTGGCTGCAGCCGTTGTGGAAAAAGAGCTGACTTCAGGGTCAAGTGACAAGCCCTTCAACTGGTAGATATACCGGGCAACAGCGGCCAGCCGTTGCCCGGAAACCGTCATGTAGAGCATTGCATTCCTGACGCGCATTTTTCTTAAAATATAATAAATCGTAAAATCAAAATTAATTTTCACAGGGAGAGGGAGTATGGGGATTTCTGCAATGCGGTCATTAATCAGACTGGTTTTCATTGTGGGTGTTATATCGGTGCTGGGCGGCTGTGCATCGTCATCAATCTTTACGTCCTATCCTATGCAAATTCAACCGATTAAAATGCAGATACAAGCCAAGCAGTATACTGCCGCACAAACGACCCTTGAAAAGCACCGCAATGACGCCGACAAAATTTTATACATGATGGAGCGTGGCCGCACATCGCAACTGGCAAATGATCGAAAATCCAGCATCGAAGACTTTAAGCAAGTGATAGAGGCCATGGAGGCAAATGAAGATAAAGCCATTATTTCCCTCACAGATGCGGCTGCCCAGGGAAGCGCTTTACTCACCAATGACAATGCTATTCCCTACGCGGGAGAGGCATATGAACGTGTTTTTGTGCATCAGTATCAGGCTATGAATTACTTGTTTTCAAATAATTTGGAAGCAGCACGTGTAGAGGTTAAGCGCGCCGGTATTGAGCAGCGAGTGGCGTTAAATGCTCATGAAGATGAGCTGGCTGATGCCGAAGAAAAAAGCCGTGAAAATGCCGACAAAAATAAATCTTTTTCGGATGCCTTCGCCGCAATGGATGCCGTAGCCGGAAAAGTGAAAAACTCCTTTCAGAATGCGTATACCTTTTACGTTTCTGGCGTCATCTATGAAATGCTGGATAAACCCAATGATGCTTATATAGATTATAAAAAAGCGCTTGAAATATTTCCTGATAACGTCTACGTGCAAAAAGATGTGCTACGTTTAGCCAAGCAGTTAGGTATGCGCCAGGACTACGATTTGTACAAAAAACGTTATCCTGTGGAAGTCGTCACTCCTGGGGTTAACGAAGGAGAAGTGGTGCTGTTCTTTGAACATGGCTACGCACCGATTAAAACTGAAGTGAGTGTGCCGATTTTTGTGGACAATAAAGCCCAGAAGGTCGCATTTCCAATTTATGCCATGACGTGGATAGAGCCAACGACTTTACGGGTTTCCGTGGCCGGGGGCGCCTCAATGGGCGAGACAAGCCCCATCGTTTATGTACAATCCATGGCCGTGAAGGCTTTACAGGAAAAGCTGCCCGCTATGCTTGCCCGGCAAATTTTAAGGCTGGTAGCGAAACAAGAAATGGCCAAAACTGCGGGTAAGGCGGGTGGTCCTCTGGCGCAACTAGGTGCAAATATATTTAATATCCTCAGTGAAAATGCAGATCGGCGAAATTGGTTGACGTTACCCAATGATGCACAAATTCTTCGAGTTTCATTACCTGAGGGGGAACACCATTTAATCTTGAACAATGGCAAAGCAAAAGGATCAATAACCGTTAAGGTCGTGCCCGGCAAGAAAACGGTTGTTCGGGTAGTGGCCACCGAAAAAACCTTACACACGGATGCCGTTGTTATGTAGTTGCTACGTTGTTGTTATGTCGTTGCTGTGTAAATGCAGGTTTTGTGATGTAACTTAAGTTACATAAGTAAGTTATATAAATGTTAAGAGTAAGTGACGTAAGGTGATATCCGTCACCTTACGTTTACGTTATAAAAAATGGAGGATTACGTCGTGAACAGAGTGTGGAAGTTGATCTTACAACCGGCATTGCTATTGGCTGTTGTATTCGTTGCGGGATGCGCAACGTCTGGTATTGAAGCAACGGGAAAGCCAATGGGCGATCCAAAGTTTGCTAAACATCTGGTTATTCATAATGAAACGTTGGCGGGTGATATCATTATTTCCGACATGCAGTCTCGAGTGACTGGTGATCTATTGGAAGTTAATGTCATACTGACCAATTTAACCAGTAGTGATAAACACATTCAGTATCGGTTCTCCTGGTTTGATTCTGACAATTTTGAAGTAGAGCAAGGAAGTCGGTCATGGACCCCGGTTACGTTGAACGGCAATGCCGACACCAGCATGAAGGCTGTTGCTCCGAATCCATCAGTTAACGTTTATAAAGTCAATGTGAGGGAAATGTAATGAATGATGTCATTAAAACGATGAGTAGTGCTGTTGCCGTTGGCGTTTTGTCTGTCAGCCTGGTGGGTTGTGCGGGTAATAAGGTCAGTTATGGCGATGCTGGTGCAGTAGAAACAACAACAACTGATTTCGGTTCTACCGACCTGCAAAAAATGGCAGAAAAAATGGTGGACTCCATATTGGTATTCCCACCGATTGTTGATGTCACCAAAAAACGTCGTCCAGTGATGTTTGTCGATACCATTAAAAATAAGACCAGTGAACATATCGACACGGAATCCATTACCGATACCATTTCCAGCCGTTTATTGCGCTCAGGCAAGTTCCGTTTTGTTGATATGACAAAAGTGGCCTCGGTGCGCAAGCAGATGGCCTTTCAAAATGACAGCGGCATGGTGAAAGAAAGTGCATCTGTTAAAATGGGCCAGCAAATCGGTGCTGAGTATATGTTGTACGGAAACCTGTCCAGCATAGTGAAACGTAATTCCAACACCAAAGATGTGTATTACAAATTCACCATGAAGTTAATGCATATTGAAACAGGTATTCTTGAATGGTCGGATGAAAAAGAAATTCGTAAGACCAAAAAGAAATCCATGTTTGGTTTGTAAGTTTATTTAAACATGAAAAATAAAAAACGGGTCATGGTGTAAACCATGGCCCGTTTTTCGTTGGAGCGCTTTATTCTGTAAGGGGCGGTAAATTACTAATGAATTCTTTTCTTGCGCAGCACTTTTTTGCATTATTTACTGCATTAGTCAACAGCCAGAATAAATATGTATCGCGCTATAGTCGTAGGCGCTTTTGTCCTTCATTTTTAACCGGCTGAGCTTCACTAGAGTTTAAAGACAAAACCAACGGAAACCGAGGCGATGTCTTCATCAACGTCGTCGCCATCAAACGTATAAAAGTCAATGCCAAAGCGAACGGCCGAACTACCACTGATATCGTAATCAATGCCTGCGCCAAAATAAACGTCGGTGCCTGAGTCTGTACCTGAGCCGAATGTTGGGATGGTTAAATCAGCGTCCCATTTGGCAAGCCCCACCTTGCCGTATAAAGTAAGGTCGGTTTTTATTGGCAGCTTACCCAATATGCCCAGGGAAAAAGCAGTAGCTTCGAGTTTGTTACTATCATCTTCCGCTTCACCAAAACTGGTATAGGCCACGTCTAAGGCAAGAACTTCGTTGAGGTGATAACCGCCAAAAAGAGCAAAGGCAGGGCTGGAATCATTGAGCGTATCGTAGTTGGCGTTGCCCAGTTGAACCCCAAAATACAGATTCGACGCCATGTTAGACGACATACTGTGCGGCCGACTAATAGTAATATCGTTGGCGGAAAAGACGGGGGCAGCAGCGCTTAATGCAAGCGCCCCGCAGAGGGTGGCAATCACAGTGTTTGTTTTCATGTTAGTAGCTCCTTGCATGGATAAAGGGTGAAGCGAAAATGTTATTATCGTGTATTATTTTCAGTATTGACCTGATTATTTTACCTTAAATACAAGGTATTATCTCACGACTAATAACTTGCGTGAATATTACCGTTTAATAGTAATTTTCAGAAAGTTTTGTGGGTAATTCAAGGTTGCCTAGTACATGAGAGTGATGTCTCGCAAAGCCGCCAAGTACGCAGAGGAGGGAGCGTTACTTAAACCTAAACCTAAACTTAAGCCTCATTGCCGACAATACACGGCCCAATCTCATTTCTGGCACAAACCGCCTATCCCTTTGCGTACTTTGCGTCTTTGCGAGAGTAAAAAGGACGAAAACTAATAATCACCGCTGCCGTCAGAATAAGCGGAAATGTAGCGTTTATTGTTTGTCCAGAGTGTTGAGGTTATTATTGCCAAAAGTGAAGTAAAAACGTGCGCCCTTGCCGGTTTCTGCTTCAGCCCACACTTTTCCGTTGTGGCGTTGGGTGATGCGTTTAACTGTGGCCAAGCCAATTCCCGTGCCTTCAAAATCATTGGCACTATGAAGCCGTTTAAAAACATCAAAGAGTTTATCGGCATACTGCATGTCGAAGCCCGCACCGTTGTCGCGTAAACAAAACACCGGTTCAGACTGATCATTGTTAGATGCTTCAAAGCTGATTTCAGCATTTTCAGTTTTAGACGTATATTTCCACGCATTGCCAATCAGGTTTTCCAATAAAGCATGGGTCAATTGGTGGTCAGCCACCGTTTTCAAGTCGCGTTGAATGGTCACCGTCACATTTCGGGAACCGTCGTAGTGTTGCAGTTTTTCAAAGATCTCTTCTACCATGCTGCTCAAGTTCAGTGGTTCACATCTGAGTGTGTTTCGCGACACTCGAGAGAGTTGTATCAGGTTTTCAATGATAAGTCCCATGTGAGTCGCGTTGTTACGGATTCGACCAATAAGCGCCTGCCCATCCTCATCGAGCCGTTGAGAATAATCCTCTAATAATATTTGGCTAAAGCCATCAATGTGACGCAAGGGCGCGCGTAAATCATGAGAAACTGAATAGCTGAATGACTCCAACTCTTTATTGATGTTTGTTAATTCTGTTGTGCGCAACTCGATGAGTTCTTCCAGGTGTTCTCGATAAACTTTTAATTCTGTTTCCGTATTTATACGATTAGTGACATCGGTCACCAACGACGCAATGCCAATGACCTGGTTGTCGTCAGCGATGAGAGGTGTGTTATACCATTCACACGTAATATTTTTTCCATCACTGGTGATATTGCGGTGTGTGCTGGGAGATTTGTCAGGGTTTTTCAATAGTGCGTGCCAGGCAAGGTCAGAAAGAGGGAGTTTTTCACCGGCCAAAAATAATTCCTCAGCCGGTTTGCCAAGGACGTCTTGCTTGCCATAGCCAAAAATAATTTCAGCGGCAGGGTTCCAGTCCGTTACCCGAAAATGTGTATCCCATTCGATAATGGCGATAGGGGTTTGTTTTACGTGCAATTGTAGTTTTTGCTGGGTGTTTTTAAGTTGTTGATAGACATTGTCTCGCTCAAGTTCTGCTGAGGCCCTTGCGGAAAATATTTCCAAATATTCCGTTAGTTGTGAGTTGGGCTGCATTGGCTTGCTGTCCAGCACGACGATCAACCCAATGGGGTTGTTGTCTTTATCGAACAGGGGTGAGCCGATATAACTGTCAACGTTCATATCGATTAACCGTTGGTCTTTTGGATAATGCAGTTGCACATCAGCAGGGTGGCAACAGGTGCGTTCCCCTACAACTTGATCGCAAGGTGTGTCGGTTAATGAGTATGAAATATTGTCAGCAACCTTTCCGTGTGCAAATACAGATAGCGTATTAACGATTTTTGGGTTGTCGTGATCCAACAGACCGATAAAGGCATAATCGGCATCGAATAACGTGGCCAGGTGTTTGACCATTTGCGGATAAAAAATATCGCCACTCTGCGCAGATACACCCGCAGCGATATTATTAATGGCATTTTCTGTTCGCTTGCGCGTGGTGATGTCTCGAATCGTGGCAATGACCGCAGGTGAACCCGCTACATCACCCCCCTCTAGTTTGCGTAATCGAACCTCAACAGGAAACAAATCGTTATGACTATCTTTGGCGAGCCATTCAACATCCGGTTCCTCTCCGCGCAGTGCTTGTTGCATGAGTTGATTGACCAATGGTTGGCATTCATTATCGGAAGAAATATCGGCGACACTGAGCTTGCGCATCTCAGACAATGTATAACCAAAACGTTTTACAGCGTTGTTATTGACGTCAAGTATGCGTCCATCTTTGTCGTGAATAAATATCATGTCAGGTGACGCACGATAAATGGCATCGAGCAAAGCGGTATGTTGTTGCAGGGTTTGTTCAGCCTGTTTGTCTTTACTAATGTCAAACATAAAACCTTGCCGTTGCACGGGGCGGCCATCTTCACTAACGATGTTGACGTAATCCAGTATCCAGACACTGTGGCCATCCTGGTGCATCATTCGATATTCGAAATGGTAGTCCTGCCCCTTTTTTGAAGTATTGAGGCAATAATCAATGGCGGCCTGTCGGTCATGGGGATGAATCTGGTTGATCCAGAAATCCGTTTCGTACCATCGCTCGATAGGGTAACCCAGGATTTTTTCAGCTTGAGGGCCCACGTAAATGAATTGGAAGGTTTCAAAATCAACCACCCAGGGGATACTAGCCGTTGACTCGACCATACCGCGAAATTTTTTTTCAGAGATCGTGTTTTTAGAATTACTGAGTTCAGGACGGTTACTGATTGTCATTATCCACGCCAAATTTGAGGTACCACAATGCAAGAGATGTAATGAAAGCGCACTTGCTGAAGGATTTCATCTTAGCATTAAGGGATGGGTTTACTAAAAAATGCCTTGAAAAAAAGCGGCTATTTGATCTCCTAATGGCCCTATAAACAGATTTTCAGGGAGTGCCTGATCTGGATGTCGGTAGGATTTGTCTAGGGTTTGTGTAGCGTTTGGTGGCACTTTGCCCAAATATTCCCGTAATACACACCTCATCGAGGCCTCGATTCTGGTATCGGAACCTGACAATACGGTATCCTATGCGATTTTCAGGCTTTTAGTACACCCCTTAGTGCACCCATACAGGATAGTGCACCCATACAGGATCGAATACCCAACATGTCAGGCGAACACACGAATCATCAGGATCTTTCCCACTCACGAAACCCGTATCAACCCGAAAAAGTTGAAAAGGCCGCCCAACTTCATTGGGAGACACAGGATAGCTTTCGTGCCACAGAAGATGTCGATAAAAACATACATCAGGAAAAGTTTTATTGCCTTTCCATGTTTCCTTACCCTAGCGGTCGCCTGCACATGGGGCATGTACGCAATTACACCATTGGTGATGTGATCGCTCGCTACCAGCGGATGCTCGGTAAAAATGTACTTCAGCCCATGGGCTGGGACGCCTTTGGCCTGCCAGCCGAAAACGCCGCCATGAAAAACAATGTACCGCCTGCTCAGTGGACCTATGACAATGTTGATTATATGCGGGAAGCATTCAAACGCCTGGGATTCGGTTATGACTGGAGTCGTGAGCTAGCCACCTGTGACCCCGCATACTACCGTTGGGAGCAATGGTTGTTCACCAAGCTTTTTGATAAAGGCCTGATCTACAAAAAAACCGCCCCGGTCAACTGGTGCCCAAATGACCTCACCGTACTCGCCAATGAACAAGTAATCGACGGCTGCTGCTGGCGTTGCGACACGCCGGTGGAACGCAAAGAAATCCCCCAATACTTTATGCGCATCACTGATTATGCCGATGAACTGTTGGATGATCTCGACAAACTCGACGGCTGGCCAGACCGGGTGCGTACCATGCAACGCAACTGGATTGGGCGTTCAGAAGGTGTGGAACTGGCGTTCACTGTGGCTAACAGTATTGTTGCAGGGTCAAATGAGCCTCTGCGTGTATACACCACTCGACCGGATACCCTCATGGGCGTCAGCTATGTGGCCGTCGCCCCAGAGCATCCTCTGGCCACCAAAGCCGCGGAAAACAATCCAGCATTGGCTGCATTCATTGTCGAATGTAAAACCATGGAAACCTCCGAAGCCGCCATGGAGACCATGGAAAAGAAGGGTGTAGACACAGGGCTTAAAGCCATTCATCCGGTTAGCGGTGAACAAGTACCGATTTACAGCGCCAACTTCGTGCTCATGGGCTACGGCGAAGGCGCCGTAATGGCCGTGCCCGCACACGACCAGCGTGATTTTGAGTTTGCGCATAAATACGGTTTACCGGTGACACAAGTCATTGCGCCGGTGGGCAAAGAGGAAATTGATTTAGAAAAATGTGCGTTTACTGGCAAAGGGACGTTGGTCGATTCCGGTGAATTTACCGGACTGTCTTCTGCTGAAGCATTTGATGCCATTGCCGCATTTTTAGAAAAAGAAAACAAGGGCAATAAACAAACCCATTATCGCTTGCGCGACTGGGGTGTTTCCCGTCAGCGTTATTGGGGAGCACCCATACCGATTATTAATTGTAATTCTTGCGGCGCAGTACCCGTACCGGAAGATCAGTT
>NVUB02000002.1 GCA_002401775.2 Ectothiorhodospiraceae bacterium | reverse complement strand
TTGTGTAATATAACGAATAACGGTGGCATCGGGACTGATTTCGTCGTCATAGGTGAAGGTTGTGGTTTCTTTTAAAACCGGATGACTGCTTTGATCAATGGGGTCAATTAAGGGGGCTGTACTTTCCCATTGAACTCGCATAGAACCTTGCGTGGTTATAAAAGCACCATCAGCCGAAAAAACAGCGGTGACGTTGTATTCAATAAAATCACCTGGCTGATAAATACGGAGAGTATCTGTCGTTCTTGCAATAGTTTCAGCAGGTTTTTGGTCGATATGACAGCTACTCAGTAAAATGCTGAGGCTGACCGCGACTATAGCCAGCCCGAGGGGCTTCAGCCGTGATTTGTTTTGTATAATATTTTTCAGCATTGAAACATCCCCTAAACGCATGTCACTTTTCACTTTCTATTGTTGGTGCTGGTAATTCTCTTGAAACTTTCACTATATTCTCATAACGGCATTATATTCGATGTCTTTGATCCCTTTTGTGTACTACAGGGCATGTTTATTACACCTTTTGACGCACAGTGTGCCCATTTGTTCTCTCCGAATCAAAATATGCAGCGTTACCACAGCATAACACTTGAGGCAGCTGCCAATGTTATGCTGTGAGCCTAACTTTTATCCGGTTTTGAAATCCAATTGTTATGACTAATAAACACCCTGTAAAACACTCTATTTTTGACCTTAACTGCCGCCAATGCCCGCGGTTGAGCGATTTTCTCGACGAAATCAAAGAAACTTATCCAGACTACCACGCTCGCCCAGTCGCTCCATTTGGGGTCGATGATCCGATGTTGCTAATCGTCGGCCTGGCCCCGGGAATGCACGGGGCTAATGCGACTGGCCGCCCCTTTACCGGGGACCACGCCGGTATTTTGCTGTACCAAACCCTATATGACTATGGTTTCAGCACATCCGCAACCTCAGATACGGCTGATGATGGCCTTGAACTGATCAATTGCCGCATTACCAATGCGGTTAAGTGTTTACCGCCGCAGAACAAGCCCGTAGGGGAGGAAATACGCACCTGTAATGCCTTTTTGAAAGCAGAGCTGGCATCGCTACCCAATGGAGCCTGTGTATTGGCGCTGGGCACCATTGCCCATAATGCGGTACTCAAAGCACTGGGGATAAAGCTAAAGGACTACCCGTTTGGCCATAATGTTCTCGCTAAAGTGTCTACAACGAATGGAAAAAGCCTTACTTTACTGGATTCTTACCATTGCAGTCGCTACAACACCCAGACCCGGCGATTGACCACTCCCATGTTTCGCAAAGTCTTTGCCCGCGCGCGCAAATTGGTAAAGGCTGAGAAGAAATAATGGTGGGGAAAGTGCCAGACAACAAAACCACCAATGACATTGACGGTAACTCTGTCGGTAACCCTGATGACAACTCGGTTAATAAGACCGATCAGGCTGACGAAACGCCATCAACGGCGTTTGATGCAAAAGAGTATCTGAAAACCCTCACCAGCCGCCCTGGGGTCTATCGTATGCTCGATGCCAACGGTGGCGTGTTGTACGTGGGCAAGGCCAAAAACCTGAAAAAACGGGTTGCCAGTTATTTTCATCGCTCTGGCCTAGCCCCCAAAACCCGTGCCCTGGTGGCGCAAATTCGCGGGGTAGAGGTCACCGTCACCCACACGGAAGGTGAAGCGTTATTGCTGGAAAATAACCTCATCAAGGATTTGAAACCACGATATAACATTCTGCTGCGGGATGATAAAAGTTATCCCTACATCTTCCTGTCAGACACTAAGGCATACCCACGATTGTCATACCACCGGGGGGCTAAACGCGCCAAAGGGCGTTATTTCGGTCCATACCCCAGTGCGGGGTCGGTACGGGAGAGTCTTAGCTTACTGCAAAAACTGTTTCGGGTACGCCAATGCGATGACAGCTTCTTCAGTAACCGTACTCGGCCGTGTCTGCAATATCAGATCAAACGTTGCACTGGCCCTTGCGTCGGGTTAATTAGCGAAGCGCAATACCGGGAAGACGTGCGCCGTACCACCTTGTTCCTAGAAGGCAAAAGCTCAACGGTGATTAATGAGCTGGTAGCACAAATGGAACAAGCCGCCGAAGCACAGGCCTTTGAAGAAGCCGCGCAACACCGGGATTTAATTGCCAATTTGCGGCGAGTGCAGGAATCCCAATACGTTACCGGCGAAGGTGGAGACCTGGACGTCATCGCTGCAGTGACCGGCGGTGGTTTGGCCTGCGTACAGGTCTTTTTTGTGCGCGACGGCCGCAACCTCGGCAATAAGAGCTTTTTCCCACGACACACCGACGGAGCCGAAGCAGATGAAGTGCTTTCGGCATTTATCGCCCAGTATTATTTGGTGGGGCATGCCGGCCGCACCGTGCCCTCAGAAATTCTTATTAATCACGCCCTTGATGATCGCGCATTATTGGAGAGCGTATTAGCGGACGAGAGTGGTCGAAAAGTGCAAATATCTCACAAGCTGCGCGGCGAGCGCTCACGCTGGGTGGAAATGGCCGTCACCAATGCCGAAAATTCACTCAACACACAAATTGCCACCAAAAGCACCGTATTACGACGCTTTGATGCCTTGCAGGAGGTACTGCAACTCGACAGTCCGCCACAGCGCCTGGAGTGTTTTGATATCAGCCACACCATGGGCGAGGCCACCGTGGCGTCCTGTGTGGTACTGGATACCACCGGGCCAGTAAAATCTGACTATCGGCGCTTCAATATCGAAGGCATCATCCCCGGAGACGATTACGCCGCCATGCATCAGGCATTGCTGCGGCGCTACACACGGCTCAAAAAAGGCGAAGGCAAGTTACCCGACATTTTGTTTATAGACGGTGGCAAAGGGCAGCTGAGTGAGGCTGAAGCCGTCATGGAAGAGTTGCAGATCACGGGTGTAACGCTTATCGGTGTATCCAAAGGCCCCTCAAGGCGGCCCGGCCAGGAGCAACTGATTTTAGCATCGACGCAAACGCCTCGTGTATTGCCTGCGGATTCTCCAGCGTTGCACCTCATACAGCAAATTCGCGATGAAGCTCACCGGTTCGCTATCACTGGGCACCGTCAGCGACGCGCCAAAGCTCGTACAACCTCGATTTTGGAAGGCATCGACGGACTAGGCCCGAAACGTCGCCAGACCCTTCTGAAACAGTTTGGCGGCCTGCAGGAAGTCGCCCGCGCTGGTGTAGAAGACCTCGCTCGGGTGCCCGGAATCAGCAAACAATTAGCGCAACGTGTGTATGATGTGCTTCACGTAGAAGATTAGCCGGTACCCGTAAGACAATGACATTAAATATACCCAACATGCTCACCCTGCTGCGCATCGCACTGATCCCTGTGTTCGTTGTGCTGTTTTATCTGCCCGTAGAATGGGCACACCTCGCCGTTACTGTCGTCTTTGCCACAGCGGCCTGGACAGACTGGCTGGACGGGTACCTGGCACGTCGCATGAATCTCACCTCAGCCTTCGGTGCATTTCTCGACCCCGTAGCGGATAAACTGATGGTCGCCGTTGCCTTGGTATTGCTGGTAGACATAAACCCAACACCCTATGCCGGATTATTTCTTGCGGCACCCGCGGCTATAATCATTGGCCGCGAAATAGTCATATCGGCGCTGCGAGAATGGATGGCGGAACTTGGCGAGCGGGCCCAGGTTGCCGTCTCCGTTATCGGCAAGATCAAAACCTCCACACAAATGCTGGCATTAGTGCTCATGCTATACCGAGAACCTATTGGTGAATTTCCTACTGCTGAAATAGGCTTCGTGTTTTTGTATATTTCTGCCGGCCTGACTTTATGGTCAATGGTCATCTATTTACGCGCGGCATGGCCTGCCATGCAAAAAGAAAACCGGTAAGTAGAAATTAAGTTGCGTCAGATGCTTGACACTAAAACTGTTGTCGGTACAATACGCCCCCTTAGCGCAGGCGGGAATAGCTCAGCTGGTAGAGCACAACCTTGCCAAGGTTGGGGTCGCGAGTTCGAATCTCGTTTCCCGCTCCATGCTAATTTTAGTAAACAGAATTTTTAAATACTAAAATTAGATTGGCGCACGAATCTAAACCTCGATCCTGCGGTCGGGGTTTTTTAGTTTTACGGTTATGCTTTTGTTGTAAACAATTACGGTTATGCTTTTGTTGTAAACAAAAAGACGTAAAGATATTTACGGTAATTACCGTAAAACAAACAGTTGAATATTGTTTAATTACCGAAGTAGTAAACACAATTTGGCGGAATGGCAGAATGGCTATGCAGCGGATTGCAAATCCGTGGATCTCGGTTCGACTCCGGGTTCCGCCTCCATAATTGTACAATCTGTATAGAAATATAAAAATGTAAATTTCCCAAACTCATGGGGCGACGATACATTCAGGATCGTCAAAAAACACAACCTGCCCGGGTGGTGAAACTGGTAGACACAAGAGACTTAAAATCTCTCGATCGTAAGGTCGTGCCGGTTCGATTCCGGCCTCGGGCACCATATTAAAAAAACGTCACGGTTATTGAATTGAATAGCCAGCACCTATACGCAAAGCACTTACCACCCACACCCCCCCCTCAGCACTAATGCTCAGCACTTAGCTCTATCTTTTAACCTGTAGGTCATGTTGCGAAGCTACGTGACGCCCATGGTGAGCAGAGAACAGGAGTGCTCGATTACGTTGTCGCGTCACGTAGCCGAGTAACGCAACCTACAAAGGTCATTCCTAAAGGGATTGTGGTTTAAACCTTTTCGGTGTTGTAAACGCAACGCTCACAAAGGCGCAAAACACGCAGAGAAAGAAGAGCCCAGGTTTTTCGCTCAGTCCCCAGTCCCCAGCACTATCTTTTAACCTGTAGGTCATGTTGCGAAGCTACGTGACGCCCATGGTGAGCAGAGAACATGAGTGCTCGATTACGTTGTCGCGTCACGTAGCCGAGTAACGCAACCTACAAAGGTCATTCCTAAAGGGATT
>NVUB02000199.1 GCA_002401775.2 Ectothiorhodospiraceae bacterium | reverse complement strand
TTGCTTATGGTTGAATAATGCTTACCATAAGAATCACCTATCTCATTCAATGTATAACCACCTGTCAGATAAGCATTGAATATCGATAATATGGCAAGGAAAGACCTGACCCTGGTTTTTTTGACCCTGGTTTTCCCTCAGCCTCTTTAGCTGCTTGCAACATATCCCAGAGGTAATCCAAAGATAAGCCAGAGGTAAGCTGGATTCCGGTCTTCAGGCTGCATAAAGCACCTCCCTGTCTCTTTCTATAGCCTGTTGACGTAAGGGTTGTTTAAGATCGATGACGTAGCTATATCAACTCTCCTGCCGTCAAACAAGATACTAAAGTCATCTTTCAGCCTTACCATCCCTCCCAGCGAAGGAGATTTACCTTTTTTAAACTCCACCAGAAGATCAATATCACTATCAGCGTTAAGCTGACCACGAGCCGCTGAGCCAAACAACACAAGCCGTTTAATATGATAGCCCTGTGCAAGCGCTCCCAAGGCAGCCCGAGGTACGACGAGTGATCCAGCAATGACTAGATTATCCTTATCCATGATTAGACCGGGTTTAGTTTAACCCATTTCAGTTACGCCCTGTCTGGCCTGCTTAGCTTGGGGTGACTCAACAATAGCCTCCACCAACGTACAGGGTGATCATTACTTCTTAAAAGAACATGAAGTTGCTTATAATTACCGTTATGTGAGTGAAATGGATAGTTTAAGCGATTAAAATTCCCATTTTTTTCATGAAATTTTGATAAAATCAATTAGTAAGCTTGTTCCCGCTCAGTTTCCGGCTGATTTAACATAGAGGCTATTACAGCATGCGGAGACAAACCTGGCATCCAATTCGGCTAGATATACCTTTGTAACCAGCTATGCAGACATTTAAATCTAAATAGATTCTTTAAATTATAACGGCTTCCAATCTTTCAAAGATGAGCGCTTCCCTATCCCCCTGCCCCTGTGCAGCACTTTGTACAACATAGTCAAAATCCGGATGCTCAAGTAATTGACCAAATTCTTCACTTATATAATTTTGAATTTCAGCTTCTGATTGCCTGATTTCATCAACGAGTTCTGCTCGCCCATCAAATACATTAAGAATATCTTCCATATCACGACTATGCATTGGGTCATTATTGCCTCTCCCTTTGTAAGCTTCTAATTTTGTTGCTACAAAGAATACCGGAGTAACCAGTTGAATCGTTAAATCTTCCTGCAACTCATAATTTTGCGCTGCTTCCAATGCTTTTCCATACCAACGATTACTATAACCAAGAATTTTTTCGTCATCAGGCATAAAATCTACAATTAAACTATTAAGACGCATACGGCAGTTAACATCATCTTCCATGGATTCTTTAAAACCACGGCCCTTAAGTCGCTTTTGAAAACGAATCCATCCTGAATAACCGATAACATGGGTAATTAAATCCACATCGTCGGTATATCGAACAGCTTCCTTAGTGACCTCATCCGTTAACAAAAGGCCCGTAGTACAACCACCTAAAAAGGCGACTTCATTAAGCAAATCATCCCCAAGTGCTTTTGCTACCAACACCAGCATTTCATGTGACTGATTGTATGCATTCATTCCCTCAGTCTCTTTTCTAAATCTTTAACGGCAAAAACACTTTCACGGCCAGCTCCTAAGCGAATGGCATCAATCAATGCGAGAAACCCATATAGACGTGGGTCTTTTTTCACCGCCATAGGCACGCTCTTATACAACGGCTCAACAGCTTGCCCCTTTTCTTTTCCCATCGCATCCGGCCATACATATATATACTCTCCTGCTGTCATCAATTTACCCTCAAGAACCGGGGCAGCAATTGAGGTCGGGATACCCCTGACTATCGCCGAAGGTCTAGCGGGGTACACATACTTAATACCATGTGCGATAAACTCTAAAAGCGCGCTAACATTCGCCTTAGGAAATTTACTTTTTCTGTCTATTTTGGCCATCCCCACAGAAATACTGCGTTTCAGTGAAGCATTCACTTCAGATTTACTTACCCCGGTTGAGGCTGCAAGACCACGATTAGAATAAGCGTCTAAAAACGATTTTTCATATTCTTGAGCAAGAAAATGTTCGTCCAACGCCCATCCCTGCCAGTCGTATACATGACCCTTCGCAGGCTGAACAATACTGTTATCCAGGTATTCCTTAGACTGCTGATCCAAACTAACCAATTTAAGTAATATAAAAATATCTTGACTTTTCATAAGCAATAAAACAGCCTCGTCCTTTGTCCTCAAACACAGGACAATCCTGATTCACAGAACTTGGAATGTCAAGCTATCAAGATAAGCCAGAATACGAGCTTGCACCGAAATGCATCTAGATCAAAAATAACCAAAAGCACACAAGTAACCGCAGCAAAGCGACAGCCCTCTTAATTGAGCACATATGAATTTAGTATCCAAATATCACACAGCCATTGAAAATAGCCCCCTCCTTGAGCGATACCCTACTTTTGGCCCCTTATAAAATAATTCCCGACCGGGAATATTGTGCTATTCTCTTATCAAGTTACTTTTACTAGGGCCGCCTAATGGAAAACGTGGTACACAACCCAGCCAAATTAGGCCTGATTGCCGGAAAAACGCGTACCGAATTGGGGCTGCGTCAGTCCGACCTCCATACCTACACCAAACTCAATCCCCGCTTTATCGGAGAAGTTGAACACGGCAAAGCCACTGCCTAGATCGGAAAAGTGATGCTCATGCTGGAGAGTATTGGGCTTGAAATGGTTATCAGACCCCAAACCCGCGAATGTATGACCAATCCACATACCCTCGGACTCTCCAAGGGACGCTTTTGGTCTTCGAGTGATCAGTTACCCGCCACTCGCATCATCGCGCGGGTGTTGGCCGACCCCGTTGAACCTGACCTGGTCAAATTAAAGCAGCATTTCGGCATAGGATTGATCCTGGCAACATGGAAACGGTTAATCCAACGCGGTGATGTCCCCGAGTCCGTGGTGCCTATAACCAAAATGATGCTGAGAAAACTCGTTACCGCCTCATGAAACCGGCGACAGAAGTACTTGCCAAGCGTATTGCTGCTGAGCCGCTACTGAACCACTTTCTCCTCGTGGGCGGCACCGCCCTTTCTACCTATCTCAAAAATCGGGGTCAGAGAAGAATGGCACGAAGTTAAGTCAAAAACCCTACTCCATCCGTCATTCCGGCGAAGGCCGGAATCCAGAGGAATGGCGATATTGGTGGGTTCTGGATCTCGGCCTGCGCCGGGATGACGACAGTATTAGGCTTAACTTCGTGCCATTCGGGTCAGAGAACAATTGTTTCTAATATACAAAATAATAGACTCCGCAACCTTCAATCATGGGGCTAATGGACTTGTCCGTAACCTTGATGCTGGGTCATTTTATCAACTTTTTATTTAAAGTAGCATTTACCCAATACAAGTCTTAGCGCTAACGTCTCTCGTATATCTATTTTTGGTTTGTGTAATTTTCCGCAAAACAATTTTAGAAACCGCTAATATTAGGAACAATTGTTCTCTGACCCCGGTTTTTCTTTTCCGATGCCAGAAATACCTGATTCTGCACCTGATGCCATATCGCTGGTAATCCAACACCTTCTCTTACAAAATTTACATATTTTTCAATAGCGCGTTTTCGCTGCTTGGAAAATTGGCCGAGTACCCAGTCCACTTGAAGCCAGGCAGGAGGTGCAACTTCGTGTGTCGTTGTAGCATAACTACTCCACGGCCAATCACTGATGTTTTTGGTCATACCCGCCCGGATAGGGTTCAATATCACATACCGAGATAATTCTAATAAGTACGCATCTCGTTCAACCAGTATTCCTTTGAAGCGCCCCTGAAACACATGGCCTACCCGGTTATGTTTACGATTGTATACTGCGTATAGACGCCATTAAGCTGTCTCATACCTTTCGACAAATTTTCATCTGCTGTCTCTAGCACAATGTGGTAATGGTTATCCATTAAACAATATGCATGGCAACGCCAGTTAAATCGTCCACACACATTACCGAATATCTCTAGCCATTTTTCCCTATCTTCATCGTTGTCATAGATATCTTCCCGGCGGTCACCTCTTGAGGTGACGTGATAGATACCGCCAGCTAATTCGATCCTGAGTGGTCTTGCCATTGGTTGAGATTAACAGCCAACTCCAAAAGTGGCAAGGAAAGACCTGACCCCGGTTTCTGCAAATAGTTAGCTTGGCCCGACCCAGCAAGTTTTCAATTAATTTAATGAAGAATCGAAATACCAATAACATAGCAGTGCTGAGTATCAATATCTGAATTATATAATATTTGCACCTTTTTTCCTGCTGTTAACGAAGTAAGTGCAATTGCATAAAATGATTTATTATCAGCTCTGTCTGAAACAAAAAAATAATCTTTCGTGTTAACACACCGAAAATCCTTCAGCCCAATAGAATAGTTCACACCATCATAAGTTCTTACATAACTAACGATAGAACCTGGCGACCAACCATCCGCATTCGCATGTGAGTATGAAAAGAGCAATGGAAGAAAAATTAGGGAAATTAAAAGACGATTTTTCATATAATACTCTAATCAGTTTATAATTCAATTTACAAAGAGGTGACGTGATAGATACCGCCAGCTAATTCGATCCTGAGTGGTCTTGCCATTGGTTGAGATTAACAGCCAGCTCCAAAAGTGGCAAGGAAAGACCTGACCCCAGTTTTTCTCAACCATACCAGCCCTAACAGGATTCAGTTCAATATAGCGCATGCACGTTATGAGGTAGTTAGTAGAGTCAACCAAACTCGCCTTGTACCTCCCCTCCCACAGTGTGCCAGTGCGACGATATTGATTATTGATGTATCGAACATACTTTCTACCAACCGATTGCATCATCTGAGACACACCATAGTCTACCTGGGGTGTTACCAACAGAACAAACCGGACATAACAAACCGTAACAAACCGAACAAACCGGACATCCATTATATGTGTTGACAACCCAGCCAAGCAAGCCCAACATCATCCTGAGAAGGAATTACAACGGTTAAAAGGAGTTAACCATGCCCAAGCCCCGCTATGCTCAAGTCTCTCTAGAGGCTACCCCCTACTATCACTGTGTGTCTCGTTGTGTTCGCCGAGCTTTTCTCTGTGGTAATGATCAATTATCAGGTAACAGTTATGAACATCGACGCCAGTGGGTTGAGGATAAACTGCTTGAACTAGCCAGTATCTTTGCAGTAGATATCTGTGCTTATGCCATCATGTCTAATCACTATCATGTGGTATTTCATATTGATCGTGAAAAAGCCGAAAACTGGAGCCAATCAGAGGTTATCGACCAATGGCATCAGCTGTTTTCCGGCAACTTATTTTCACAAAGCTTTGTGCGCGGCGAAGAAATCAGTACAGCTCAGCAGAAATTGCTGGACAAAAGTGTCGCTGAATGGCGCGTACGTTTGATGGATATCAGTTGGTTTATGCGGGTACTAAATGAATCCATAGCCCGCAAAGCAAATGCAGAAGATAACTGTACCGGACGTTTCTGGGAAGGCCGCTTTAAATCACAAGCCCTACTTGATGAGCCGGCCCTTGCTGCCTGTTTAGCATACGTTGACCTTAACCCTATTCGTGCAGACATGGCAAAAACACCCGAGGCCTCAGCTCACACCAGCATTCAAAAACGTCTGAAAAAAGCTCAGAAGAGCGCACAACCCAACCACCCTCAACAACAAGAAAAGCAGTTATTAATTTTTGCCGGAAACCCCAAAGAAGACATGCCAAAAGGACTGCCCTTTCGGTTAACAGACTACCTAGAATTAGTAGATTGGACAGGCCGAATACTCCGCGATGACAAAAGAGGGGCAATTCCCGAGATCACCCCACCTATATTGAATCGATTAAACATCGAAGCAAAACACTGGGTATACCTCACCAAAAACTTTGAAAGTCCCTTTAAAGGCCTTATCGGATCAGTCGAAAAACTCAAGCGAGTGTGCGAAAAACTCGGCTATGAACGAACGCCGGGGATTAATGGCTGTAAGCAATACCTTCCTACCTGACGAAAAGTTACTTACTTCACGAAATAACACTATCAGCCTACGCTGAGTACTACACCTGCCCCCAAATTCCCGTTTTGGCTATTGCGGCTCCTTAATACGCAATATTTCGACAACTCAAACAAAATATCGCCATAAGAAATCATAGGCCGCAGGAAGCCTTTTCAATTTCCGTGGATAATCTAAACTTGGCTGTCCTCTTTACTTTTTTACTTTGCTCTTTACTTTAAGGACTTGTCGGCTCCGTCGACAAACTCAAAAAAGTTTGCAAAAAGCTCGGCTATGAACGAACGCCGGGAATAAATGGCTGTAAGCAATACCTTCCTACCTAACGAAAAGTTAATCACTACACGAAATCACTACTATCAGCCTACGCTGAGAGTCACGCTTGAGTACGATTCTTGATTTTGAGCTTTATAGTGCCGTCCCTCTCGAAATACTCACCATTCAGTCAAAAATCCACCGCAAGTAAACAACGACATCAAAAAATAGTTTCATAGTTTGCATTTTCTAAAATTGGGTGTCCTGTTTACTGTTGTCCCTCTCGAAATACTCACCATTCAGTCAAAAATCCACCGCAAGTAAACAACGACATCAAAAAATAGTTTCATATTTTGCATTTTCTAAAATTGGGTGTCCTGTTTACTGTTATTCTTGATTTTGAGCTTTATAGTGCCATCCCACTTGAAACATTCACAATTCAGTCAAAACTTCACCGCAAGTAAACAACGACATCAAAAAATAGTTTTATATTTTGTCATTTTCTAAAATTGGGTGTCCTGTTTACTGTTCTGTTTACTGTTAAAACAGTTTGGGATTAATGATAAAAATCTTGGGTCTGAAGTTGCAATGACAGCGGTGCTGCATACACATAGCCGCCGATTGGAGTATCACCCGCATGTGCACATTATCGTACCCGGTGGATCGTTTAATCAAAAACGACAGCAATGGCGTACGCTCAAAGGTCAATATCTCTTTAATGAGTTCAATCTTGCCACGGTGTTTCGTGCCAAGTTTTTAGAAGCGTTACGCCAGTCAAAATTGACATTGCCGGATGCTGTTCCTAAAAAATGGGTGGTTGATTGCCAACATGTTGGCCGAGGACTGCCTGCCATCAAATACCTTTCCCGTTATTTGTATCGCGGCGTCATTTCCGAAAAAAATATTATTTCGGATGACGGCAAAAACGTCACGTTTCGATATCGTGAAAGTCAACCTGGAAACTGGGAGACACGCTGCGTTAAAGGCGAATATTTTATCTGGCTAGTTTTCCAGCACGCCTTACCAAAAGGTTTCCGGCGTGTCAGAGACTACGGTTTTTTACACGGCAATGCCAAAATCACGTTAAAGCGTATACAACTATTACTGAAGGTTTTTTTATCCGCCTCAATAAAAACAAAAAGACCGGCGCTTGCGTGTAAACATTGCGGAAGCCCTATGGCAATCATTGCGTTTATTCCTCCTGCCTGGCGAGCAGGTTAACGCAATAAAGGCTTTTTCACTGCCATGCGTTAACGGAGGAGAAACTGAAAAACAATTGAATAAACCCGTTTAAAAAATCGCCTGAACAGGGCGAGGGATACGTTTGTTTAAGATTCAGTGCCATCCGTGACGATGGCACTATTCTTTAAAACAAAAAACTCGATATCTGCTATAGATAAGCACAAACAAACAACGGGGCGGGCTTGTTCAACCAGATGATAAAGTCGCGGCTCAGCCGCGCGACTTATCCTTATTTGTTAGAACTCATTTGCTACGGTCTTTAGTTTGCTGCGATATTGTACCTACTACAGTTTTGTAACCCAAAAACGCGGTGATCAATTTGGCAATTTCTACCGCCTTCTCTTCTACAGCAAAATGCCCCGCGTCTAATAGATGTATTTCCGCATTTGGAACATCTTGCAAATAGGCGTGTGCTCCAGCAGCGGTAAAAACTGGATCATGCTTCCCCCACGCCAATAGAACGGGTAACTGTTGCTTTCGCATGAATTTTTGCCAATTCGGGTAGTTATCAAGATTAGTCTTATAGTCTTGAAAAAGTCGCAATTGGATTCGCCGCTCACGATCAGTTGACAGAAAATGTCCATCATGAGTCCACGTGTCAGGACTCATGACATCAGGCCGATCTTTCACATCCCTCAGGTACTGTTTGTGCTTAACGGCTTCTGGGCTTGTGAACGCGAACAGCTTAGAGACGTTTTCAGGCGACTGATCAAGCTGAGCAGCTCTAAAGAATGCTTGCTTAGCCGGTGGTATACCCTCCATGTACGCGTTCGCATTTTGGGCAATCACAGCTTCCACATGATCTGGCTTCATCATCATAAGCCTGAAGCCAACAGGAGCGCCGAAGTCCTGCATGTATAAAATGTATTTGTCCACGTCTAGCTTATTAAGTAGCCCATCAACATACCTTGCCAATACGTCAAAACTATATTCGAAATTTTTCGGATCTGGCTTATCGCTGAATCCTGACCCGATATGATCTGGTGCAATTATATGATATCGACCTGAAAGCAATGGAATCAGCTCTCGATAGGCATGGGATGAAGATGGATAACCATGCAGCAGTACTATTGTGGGCCTATTGGATTCTCCAGATTCACGATAGAAAATCTTTTGCCCCAACACGTCTGTATATCTGTAGTGAACCTTCTGTGGCCAAGACGGTTCGACACCATAAGTTGGCGAAAGACCAACCAAACAGAGGGTAAGGAAGAGCCAAATTCTCAGTTTCATAGAATATCTCCGTGCTTGGATTTGAGTTATAACGCCAGCAATAACCGGCGTTTTGTAGCGGTGTTTGAGTTGTGCTAGGCTCTTTTAGCACAACTCAAACACTGCGGAAAAACGTCCGAGTTGATTGCTTTTGTTATGCGTGTTTAACCAGTGAATACATACAAGCATCCAATGCCTCCCCTCGAACCAAAAGCCGTTTTTGCAAAACACCTTCGTATTTAGCCCCCGATTTTTCTGCAACTTTCCTACTAGCTACGTTATTAGGGAGCATTACTATTTCCAGCCTGTTTAACTCCAATGAACCAAACCCAAAACCAGAAATCAACGAAACGGCTTCAGTTGCCACTCCCAACCTTAGTGATTTCTTTCTAACCCAATAACCAATATTTCCAACCTTGTGACTGGAATTTATCTGGTTTATGTCAACGCCACCTAGAAGTTCATGATCTTTCGTGGAATAGACGATAAAACTGTAGTCTTGCCCACTATCCCATGCCGGGCCTCTAGACTCCACCCACAATTTACTTTCCTGAATGGAATATTCCGGGTGACACCAAGGCATAAATTCATGAAGATGTTCAACGGACTCTTTAACTGCCATATGAAACGGCGCGATATCATCTGTCT
Organism: Ectothiorhodospiraceae bacterium; assembly: GCA_002401775.2. Classification (GTDB taxonomy): domain Bacteria; phylum Pseudomonadota; class Gammaproteobacteria; order SZUA-152; family SZUA-152; genus SZUA-152. The sequence goes on along the minus strand of NVUB02000199.1, from coordinate 1,107 downwards.
GGAATTTCCTAATTCCGATTTTATTTCCCTCTATTTTCATGATTCTCTCTGCGTACTTAACGCATAACGTTCTCGGTAAGCGGCAGACCGGAGCGGGGTGAGGCTTGTGGCATTCGCCACAAACGAGCACCGCGTAACACTGTCCGACTTGACCGCGCTTGTTAGATTAATTTAGCCCACTAGTAATTTGGATATTATTAATTTTGCAGGGGCCTCCATCTGAATTTGTATAAACTGTAACTGTTTTTCCTGTTACGGCCATTGCCATTGCTGTAGCATAAATTCGAGATTGTTCTTCTGCTGTTCCTTGAAAACCAAGCCAACCGTATGTACCACCATCACAGAGATCTGGAGACACATTACCGGTTAAACGTATACTTGGGCTTTGCCCATGGGCTAATAGTGATGTAACTTTACCACCGACGTGACCAGGGCCAGCGAATACGGATATTGGTGTAATTGCAACAAGTGATAACAATATTTTTCTTAAGTTCGACATTATTTTTTCTTCCTCATTTTATTTATTAATCTAACGTTAAGCTAAAGCGCGTAGTAACATGGCGGTTTTTTTGCGTTCCTTGCAAAAAAAGTGCCTTGTTACGGAGTCGATTTTGAGCGTGTTGTTATAGCTTTTCATTTGCTAATCTTATGCGCTGGATTATTGTTACTTTCTTCGATAAAGCTACAACAGTTATCTGGTAACAAACGCTTTACTTCTGATTTAAATCCTTCCCTATAACTTTCTGATGTAAAATGGAAGGTTACATGACACTTGTCGTTTTTCCAGTCTGCATCTTTGGTGCCACCCCACGGGATTCGATTATTACTAGTTTTCTGACTGTATTGTGACAGAGAGCGCAGACAATTAACTACCGCGAGGTCTTCAGAATGAACAGTGATACTAAATTTATAATCTTTGTGATCACTCATATTTCATTCCTTTTGAGCTATAACGCCTAGCTCAGCGGCAGGCTAAAGGGGCACGTTTTTGCGTAAGCAAAACAAGTGCCGCTTTAGCCTGTCCGCTGGAGCTATTTGTTAGGCGATCCCATTTCATTTTTCTCTCGGCCTAGTACACTTTGTAAAATATCTTTGATCTTTTCTTCT